>NZ_JACVTV010000040.1:0-33700 GCF_016624625.1 Stenotrophomonas sp. S41
CCCCCCCCGCCGCCCCCCCCCCCCCCCCCCCCCCCCCCCCCGGGGGGGGGGGGAAGCGTCCCGCCTGATCACTGGCAATGGCCACGCCACGTTCTGCCGGCCGCCATAGGGCTATTCCCTGCCCATCCCTTGGACCCGTCCCTCCTGCGCCTGCTGCTCCACTTGCCGCGCAGCACTCTGCTGCTGCGCCTCCTGGTTCATCTGCTGGTAGCGCTGCATCGACACCTCCACCGGCGTCGTCACAGCGCGGTCGGTCGTCATGGTGGCCAAGGTGAACGGTGGACTGCTCACATCGCCCTTTACCAGAAACACTGTGTGCCCGGCCGGCTGATGGCCGGTGGCGGCGCTCAACGCCACCTGGTCCACGCGGGACAGGTCGTTTTCCTTCGCCAGCACCAGCAGGCTGGCGGTCATTCTGTCGCTCACGGCATCCGGCGCCCGCCCATGCTGAGCGTCCAGCGCAGCAACGCCCGCGCGTATCTGTTGATGCAGTGCGTAGTCGGCACCCCCAGGCTGCAGAGGATCAGCCTGCAGAGGACCAGGCTGCTGGGTGGGCTGCGCAGCGAGCGCACTCACCTCCTGCCACGCCGCCCGCAGCTCCTCGGTCGTTGTCGTCGCCACCGGATGGGCAACACCATCGGCGCCCACCTGGTAGTGGGTAATCGCACGGGACTCGCCCGCATTGCCCTCAACCGCAGGCGCAAGCTGCTGCATCGTCGCGCCGGTAATGCCGTGCTCGGCACGCGTGCGCGCCGTGGCCAGCTCGATGGCCTCCATCCACTGCGGGGATGGCGAGATGCCAGCAGAGGCGTAGCCATGCCGCACCTCGTTCCGGTTCATCTCGGCATTCGTAGGTGCGGGGCGTGCTTCAAGCGCAGCAACAGTACGGTCGAGGACCTCAATCGACGGCTGCTGGATCTTGCGCGTCGCCTCCAGCTCCAGCGCCATGTTGCCCTGTGCCACGCGCCCCTGGTGGGACCACGTACCCGCATCATCGCGCTGGTAGAGCACGTTGTCCGAACCAAGAATGGCGTCCGGTCGGGCGCGCGCCGCCTCTACAGCATCGGGCACCAGGGGCACAAAATCGCTTGCACGCGTGGCAGCGCGATTCTCCAGGTAACTTGCCGCGATCGCCGCCTTGCCATGGGCGATGTTGTCCTCGATGCGCTGCACGGCCTGCTGGTTCAGCTCTGCAGCGCGCTCAGGTGTCGCTGTCTGGGTTTCGTAGACGCCGCGATCATTCGCACCGACGACATCGGTCTTGATCTGGCGGGTCCACTGTTGGGTCTGGGCATCGCGATGCCAGTTTGGGTTGCCGAAGCCATTTGCTTCATCGCCGCGAGCAGGAAGGTTGAAGGGATCCTGCGGTGCCGGCGCAGCCTTAAGTGCCAGCTCTACTGCACTGACGCTGGCCTTCGCTCCCAGTTCGCGCGCCTTTTCATAGCTGGCGCCGACACTGTGCTCGGTGGCAACCCCAGGGCCGGCAGCCGAGTTCTCCATCCTGGCCTGGCGCTGCCAGTTGTTGCCGTCAAATTTCCACTGCACGCCGGCATTGTCTTTCTGCTGATACACGGCGCGGTTGTCGAGCAGGTCGGCACCCTTGTCGAATGCCTTGCTCATGAACAACGCATCGGCCGCGATCACCGCCGCCGGCACGAAGCTGGACGTGCCGATCACGGAGGCGGTTGCCATGCCTCCGAGCCAGCCACCGCCACTGCGTGCAACCGCGTGGTTGAACTCGGACTGGGCGGCCGTGCCGTTGCCCTGCTGCAGGTGCTCGGATATACGGCGCGTGGTGAGGATGGCATCCGCGCCGGAAGCGAGCAGACCGCCGGAACGGACCAGCTGGCTGGCGGAGGCTTCGCCAATGAGGAGGTCCATGGTTACGAAGCCGCGCTGCGAGACGGGCTTGTAATTCCCGAGCGGTGTCGACGTCAGATCGTAGAAGCCGCGTGCAGCGCCGTCGATCTCGGGAAGATCGTCCAGCAGCACCCTACGCACCTGCGCAGTGGTGGACTCAGACAGCGTCAAGCGACCAGCCTTCACCGCGTCAGATATCGCCAGACGCATTTCCATTCTGCCCGCGACTTCACGAGCTGGCATATCCACCTTGCTTGATCCGCGCACCAAGTTGCTCGGCGCGCCGTAGATTTCATCGATGACTCGCGAAACCCTCGAATCAGAACGGATGACCGCCGACCACTCGGACTCGATACCGCCCATTAGTTTCAGCGAGTTGATCTGAGCTGCATGATCTACATCGTACTGAGCGAATCGAGAATACAACTTCCTGTTGACAGCATTTGCTTCAGCATCGGTCATTCCGTCTGGCGTCGTTGCAAACGCGTCGCCATTTATCAATGCCACTTTCAGTGTGTCGCGAAAGCGCTCAACCCTCGCCGATACTCTTTGAAGTGCCGCAAGGTCATTCTCCAGAGCGGCACGGCCGTCTCGGGTCTCACCCAAACCTTCAAGGTAATCCATCACTCCATCGGTGTAAGAGCTGCGCGTACGGCCCCTGTGGGGTGATGTATCCAAATCATCGGCGAGGTAACCCTTGACTGGCAGATACAGGCGATTCGCGGACGTGTCCTTGTCCAGCAGGTTGAACTGGTCCAGCTTTTTCAGCAATGGGCTATTACTGAACAGCGCTTGCTCCAGGACGTGATGACTCTGGAGAATTGTCTTAGCGGTTGACATCCTTGTCTGCCTCGCTCGTGAAAATGCTCAGTACTCAAATGTCAGAAGCGTCAGTCAGCCGAACTCCGCGCGCATCAGGATACCGGCCAAACCCGCTCTCCATCAGGAAATCCCTCATGGTCCGATCACAGAATGCATTCGAAGTATATGGCGTTCTGAAAACATGCGCCGTGCCGATCACACTTCTACGGAATGCAAATTTGGCACCACCCCCAATGCTGTAGTACTTCCCGTTAGGATAATCGTCCGTAAGAATGTTCACCGACGACGCTTCCTCGTCAATCGCATCCAGAACCCTGACCACTTCGCACAAATAGTGCGGGGCCGCCTCTGAGCCATCTTCGAGTCGGAATTCACACTTGATGAAAGAGAAGCCCTCCGCATCCATGGTCTGCATGGCAGATTTAAGTGCCTCCGACACCAACCAGTAACCCTTGAAACCCGCCTGCAGATCGCCTGGCATTTCGCCAATCCGGCTGTCATACCGCAATCGAGGCATTTCATTCATTGAGCCAATCCCGCCCGCAGATGGTGGCTCACTAAGATGCTCTGGCAATGGCAGTGCGCTTTCGTTCTCAAGCACTACGCCGTGTCCGCGATCACCCCCTCGCACGTCCGGCCGAAGAAGATAAAACTCACCTTCCACTGGTGTGTTTTCAGTTTCCATGAAAAGCCCTCGATTTCAGCAGCAAATTAATTCGCAGATCACGTTCGGAGCAGGCTTCCTATGCAGTCACTGAATAGAGTTCTGCTGCGTCCGTGAGCCAAACGCCACGCGTGGCAGGTTCAACGCCATATCCAGACTCAATCAGTGCATCTCTCATAGCCCGATCACAGTACACGTCAGCAGTGAACGGGGTTCTAAACACGTGTGATCCAGCAACGACATCCTCTCGAAACGCCAGGCTGGCGCCACCGGCTATGTCGTAGAACTTTCCATTTGGATACCCTTCGTGGAGCACTCTCACATTTGAAGCTGACTCGTCGATGGCGTCCAGCGTGCGGACCACTTCACAGAGGAAGTGATCTTCACCGACGGGGCCATCCTCGAGCGTGAATACGCACTCCCTGAACAGAAATCCCGCCGGGTCCATTGATTCGAGAACGCGTTTCAGCGGCATTGATACCAGCCAGTACCCCTTGAATCCACCTTCCAGATCCTGAGGCATATCACCAACTAGATGGTCATAGCGAAGGCGTGGAATCTCCACCAAAGCAGAAAGACCGCCAGTCCCTGCAGGCAAGCTGAGATGGCGTGCCAGCGGCACATCACGTTTGTTATCCAGCACAACTCCCCGGCCCCTCCCACCGCTTCGCGTGTCCGGCCTGGCGAGGTAGAACTTTCCGCGCGTCGGCGCGATTGCATCTTTCATAGGCCCCTCCTGACTCCGAATTGGACGCGGCGTCCTGACTCACCTGCGCATGTTAGACACATTTGCCCTACTCGCTCCTTGCCCAACTTCACGAAACTGAAGGTCATCAACGATCAAATGCGAGCAGCATCAATGAGCCGAACACCTCGCGTGGCGCCCCCAACGCCAAACCCTGACGCGATCAGCGCATCTCGCAGCACTCTGTCGCAGAAGACGTCGGCGGTGTAGGGCGTCATGAACACATGCGCCGTCCCAACGACGCTTGCATCGAAGGCCAAACGAGCACCACCCGAAACACTGTAGTACTTGCCATTCGGGTATCCCTCTGTCAGAACCTTGACCTCTGAGCAGGCCAGATCAATCGCATCGATCACCCTGGTCACCTCGCAGAAGTAGTGCGGCGGCGCCTGCGTCCCGTCCTCAAGATGGAAATCGCACTCAACAAAGACAAAACCATCTGGATCTGCAGATTGAAAGAGTTGCTTCAGAGGCTCGGAGACAAGCCAGTAGTCGGCAACGCCGCTCTGCAGATCCTTCGGCATATCGCCTAGCCGAGGGTCATACCGAAGGCGCGGCGTCACTCTCAGGCTTGCAAGCCCGCCGCTCCCTGGGGGTGTACTCAATCCGACAGGAGGCGGTATGTCTTCGTCATTCTCGACCTCGACGCCGTGCCCACGTCCGCCGCTTCTGAAGTCAAAGCGAAGAATGTAGAACTGGCCCAGCGCTGGTGAATTCTCGTGCATCTATTCGAACCCCATACGAAAGCACATCCCAACAGCTTGATTTACGGCCCCCAAAAGCCACTTCCAGGCGGATCCACTCTACTCATGTTGGCCTCCATGGCTGCTCACCACATCGTGGAACCACAGCCCATTCGACGCACCCTGCTCGACTATCCCCGCCGCCTCCACCGCCTCCTTGAAAACGCTATCGCAGAAGACACCTTCATAGAAGGGCAGGCGAAACACGTGAGCCCCGGCAACAACATCCTGCTTGAACATCAGCCGCACATCGCCAGCCAGGCCGTAGTACTTACCCTCCTCATAGTCATCACTGACGATGATCTTCAGCTGAGAAGCCTGCTCGTCCAAGGCATCAATCGTCCGTACAACGTCGCACAGGAAGTGAGGTTCACCCATTGCGTCATCGGCCAATCGGTAGTCGGTTTCCATGAACACGAATGCGCCCGCGTCCACGTCATCCATCACGCCGCGGAGCCGCGCGGATACGAGCCAGTACCCGCTCATACCCGCCTCAAGATCCTCGGGCGGCCACCCCTCACTTGGCTTGTAGACCAATCTCCGAATCTCGCGCAGCGGCGGGAAGCCTCCGCTGTCAGGGCGAAGCAGGAATGCCGGCGGCGTTTTCAGTAATGACTCATTCTCGAACACAACGCCATGCCCCTTCCCACGGCGGCGTGCGTCCGGTCGCAGCTCGAAGAACTCGCCTCGTTTTGGAACATTCGCTGTCATCAAATTCCGCGTCCTTCAACCCAAGAAGCGTCTCTTTTCAAACCGGCACCACTAGACTTCTGCAGCTTCAACGAACGAAGCGTCGTGATGTTCTCGAGTACGACGCCGTGCCCCTTCCCGCCTAGGGTGGTATCCGGCATCAGCAGGAAGAACTGCTCGCGCACAATGTGACTCATGTTCGGTAGCTCCATGCTGTGGTTCCAGTCCTGGACGCCTGCTTCGCCATGATCAGATGGCCGCCGCGTCGATCGTCGTGATACCACTGGTTCGCGCGTCGGCGGGAATCCCAGCCGCGCGCAGGGCATCCACGAAGCAGCGGTCAACAACGACAAACGTACTGAATGGCGTCAGGAACACGTGCGCATCCATCAACACCTCTGGCCTGAAGGTCAAGCTCGCGCCTCCGCCAATGGAGTAGAACTTTCCGTTGGCGAAATCGTCGTCCACCTCGATATCAAGCCGGGAGCGGACTTCGTCGAGCGCATCCAACTCGCGCACCACATCGCACAGGGAGTGTTCTGGGCCGGGGGAGCCATCGGCCAGCAGAATGTCGCACTCCGCAAACTCGAATGCGCCGGGGTCCACAACTTCCATTGCCTGGCGCAGTCGCTGCGATACGAGCCAGTAGCCGCCGAAGCCCCCCTCCAGGTCGCGGGGAGTGGGCCCGCTGGAAGAGTCGAAGATGATGCGGGGGCGTTCGCGCAAGTTGGGAAAGCCCCCGCCATCCGGCCGCAGGATGAGGCGGGGCGGGGTCAGCAATGCCTGGATGTTGTCGAATGTCGCGCCCCGGAATGGATGGTTGCTTTCGAGGTCGGGGGCGAAGATGAAGAATTCGCCTGCCGCAGGTCCCGCTGTCTCTTTGGACTCCATCGCCTATCTCCCTGGCACGGCTGCAGTGCTGCCCGGACAGCTTACCTCCCGTCCCAGCCCATGAGACACCCCCACGTCATCCTCCCCTCCCCCCAGGAGGATGACCATGACCCCGATCGACGCCGAGTGGCTGGAAGACTTTGACCACGCCCTGCTGAGCCTGTTTGCCACCAACCACCGTGAGGCCGGCATGGATGCCTACCTGCTGGGCTGCTATGCCGATCTGGAACCGCGCGAGGCGGCCATGGCCTACGGCAACGACTACGACCTGGCCCGCACGCCGTTGCTGTGGCCGATGCCGGGATTGGTGCTGCACAGTTAAGCCGTGACGCAATCGCCCCACTTTCTGCGAAGGCAACGCAAATCGCCTGTCGCAATCGGAACCACGCCCTGCTGCAAACCGTGCATTTTCAGGCGCGTTCGGGCAGTAACTTAACACCGGCCGAAACCACCGCACCGCAAAGGATTTGCGCTGTGGCCTGCATGCAACAATGCCGTAAGCGTCAACACTTGCGGCCTCTCAGGGCTACGGTTTCTTGGCATCTCGCAACCGTGCGAGTACACCTTGGCATTGCCACCTGACACGGGTGGCGCGGGCGTCGAAAACCCGTTCTTAGAGTCGTGTGTTTACGCTTGTCAGCCGGCGTCACCTTTGCGTGGCGCCGGCTGGCAATCCGTTCGCGTTCCATGGCGGGCGGTGCGTGGGGACCTTCGGGTCCGCCGACTGACTCTAATCGGTTTTCGAGCCACGCATCGTCCCGCCAACTTCATCGGTGGCTGCTGTCTTCCTGCACGGAGCACTGCCATGAGCGCAACGAAACTCCCTGATCTGCACACCCAGCGCGATCCGGCCAACGCCGATCACGAGGATGACCCCGCGACCGATCCCAACGGGTTTGTCGCCACCCTGCGCCGCATTGCGGCAGGCGCAGGCGCCGACGGCCAGCCATGGCACGAGCGCAACCTGAGCCTCGGCCGACGCATGCAGTTGGCCGACGCCGATTGCACCCTGGGCGGCCTGCGCGCCGTGGCCGAAATGGCCCTGGCCGAGGAGCGCACGCGGCAGAACGGCGCGCCCGAGCAGCGCCTGGGCGACCGGCAGATGGAGGGCCTGCTGATGGCGGTGCTGTCGCTGACGGTGATGGCCAGCGAGCGGGTGCAGGGGCAGCGGTAGGCCCCTGCTCCGGCATCCCCTCGATCACGCGCAAGGAGTTTCACCATGACCATGACCAGCACACCGGCACGCCGGATGGCCTGCGCCGCGCTGGTGGCCGTACTGGCTGCCAGCGGCTGCGCGCGGCCGCCCTCCACCGAGATGGATGACGAGATCCTCGCCCTGCTCAACGGTACCTACGGCCCCCGCATCGTGGGCGGCCGCACCTACACGGCGCAGCCGGTGGAGGCCAACCTGGGCCCGCACCGTTTCATGTTCCCGGCCAATCTCTACTACAACCAGATCGGCCCGTTTGCCGGTGGCGGCGTGATGCTGGCGGTGTTCTGGCCGGACTTCAATGCCGCGCCGCCGGGGGACCATCCGGTGCGGTCGGTGGAGGATGGGTACCGGCAGGTGACGATTGAGCTGCGGTACGTGGGCAGCGCGGGGGCGGCGGACTATCTGGCGCGGGATCTGAGCGAGCGCGTGGCGCTGCCGCCGCGCTGGGGGCTGACGCCTTATGCGGTGGATCGGTCGAAGGTGTCGCGCGATGTGCGGGAGGTGACGCCGGATTGGTATGTGGTGCGGGATGGGGATGGACGGGTGAGGACGTTCATCAGCTGCGACCCTTGGGAGTACATGCCGAATGGGGTGTTGATGGAGGGTGGGAGGCTTGTAAGGTCTAGTGGGGATCGGGTGGCGATGTGCCGGCATTCGATGGTGGATGTGTGGGATGGTGTAGCGGTAGAGATGAGCTACGCGCGGGTGTTGCTGAAGGACTGGGAACGTCTGGAGCCGAGGACCCGCAAACTGATGCGGCGATACAAGGCGCAGCAGTAAGGTGGTCGTTCAGACCAGTCTGAGGGGCCGAAGACTCTGCTTGCTGCGCACAGCGCGCAAGAGTGCAAACTCTCAACCGGCTTCAAAGCCAAGCGCCTTGTGAGCCAGCGTCTTCGTAGCGACCGGTTGCAGGCCCGCTACGAAGACGCCTACTTGCCTGCGCGGGACCCCTGCACGAGACCGTTGATGCATTGGGACGCGCCCTTCCAGTGCAAGAGCGTCGCGATGACGCCATACATTCCAGGAAGCACTGGTCGACAGTGTCGGCACGCTTTTTCGCTGGTATCCAGTCGCGACAGGGCCTTGGCGACGCTCGATAGCTAGACTCATTTCGGTGACCGTTGGTGCCATGCTCGCCACGGCGATCAGGCCGCTGCCGAGGAAAGCGGCAAGAGATGGGGCATTTTTCAGCAGGCGCCCAGCCGAAAGTATCGACGTAATGACTAAGTCTCTATCGGCGTGGCAAAATCGCTCTGCCAAACAGGGGCCAAAGTCCAACTGACTGGACACCATTGGCCTTATGCTACGGACCTCAGGACGCCACAGGGGAAGCAAGACAAGGATGGACTCGTACAAGGGAAAGGAGATTCTTCGTAACGCCGAATCCGAGAGGTGCGGCGGGCGACAGGGGTTACGACATTCAGTGCTGCCCGGACCGTCATACTTCCTCGCCTACGCCCTGCATAGCATCCTGGCCTGATGCAAAGGCTTAGCTGAGTTAGTGACGCCCCTACTAAACGTGAAGAACGATCTCGGCTCGACAGAAGTCATCACCACCCTCCCTAGTCAGAGGCGTCACGGCCTCACTCAGCTTCGTGGAGAAGCAGACGCGGGACTAGGGGGGGGTAGGTGTCGCAGTTCGTCGAAGTTTCTCTCCGACGCTAGGGACGCTTGCGGCTAAGCATTTGGATTTAAACAGTCGCGACACCGAACCTCAGCGGGCGCGTTCTGGATTCCATAAATGGATCCAATCAACATAATCAAGTTAGATCCCAGTCTTTCGTTTCTGTGCCGATTAGACATCCACCACATCATTGACAGGCCGTTCAAGCCATGAAATTGAAGCTCAGCTTTCCCTTGATTCTGATCACCACGCTTACAGCCTGCGGGGGACCGAAGGAGTGCGACGATGGCGATGTTCTCAAGCAGATAGAAGAGACCACGCTAAACTTTCTTCAGTCACGAGATGCAGTGGGGTGGGGCCAGATGATGAACGCGAGCGTGGAAGCTGCACAGTCCGGCCTTGCCAAAGCGAAGGAACAGAGCGCCAGCGTTGAGGTCTCCGATGTCTTCAACTTCCGGAAGCTTGAGAATGGCACTCGCACCTGCAAAGCGAAGCTAACCATGCAAAGTTTGAATGGTGCGCGCTCGGTTGTGATGAAGTACGACGTTATCAACTACGAGGATGGTCACCAGGTCGACACCGACAATGCCTACAAGAATCTGGTTGGGAGGGTCGTTGCCGACTACGTTACGCATGACCAAGCAGAATTGGACGCGATCCGAAAGGAGAAGATGGAAGCAAGGTTCGCAGCGGCACAGGAATTCATGGCCAAGGCTCCTCGAGGCAACGTCTGTGCAGACAATTTCGATCAAGCCTCTTTCGTTCGAGACCATGTGGATCCGAATCTGGGAAGCTGGAACTATGAGTATGACGAGCCGCTTTCCGAGAAGGTGAGGACTATCGTTTCTCAATCGAAAATCAGTGTCTCTGGAATTGAAACCTATGGGGCGGCCGAGGCTAGCGATAAGGAGAATTTGGAGAATTCGAAATATCTTTATCGTTGCACAGGGACTCTGGAACTTACGCTTCCCGACGGTACGGTGGATGCCAATGAACAGCTCTCAAAGCTCCACTTCTACGCTTACGCCGAGAGCCAAGGCGGCCATTCGGTTAGCTACAGACACGAAGTCGAAGGTTCAAAATTCAATCTAGATGGTCCCGCTCGCAGTATCGCGCGAAAAATGAAGTACGGCTACTGAATTCATGATACATCGCCAGATCGGACGGCATTGGTAGCCACGACACCTTTAGTTCCGCGGGATGTTTTGAATGCGCCAGCGATGGATTCAATCGCTGGCGATTTAGACTGCAATTCTCGAAGGATACTTCGTTTCGCCCTAGGCCGCTTTGTGCGGCCTTCTTTCTTGTTTCCGACCCATACCTTGAGCCCGCTGGGGGTTGCGTAAGCGATCCACAAGCCGGCGAAACGCCGGCCCGATTGGGTAGCAAGCATAGAGCCGAGGCAGCACACGACAGAAGTCGTCCGGCTTATCTCGCTACGCGACGAACGTCAGACCTCGCTCTCCCATTGCTGCACCCATTTGCCATGCACCAGGCATCACCAGCAGACCGCGTTCCAGATCGAACGGCAGAACCCAAAGCTGCAACTCAGGGCTGAAGTCGAAAGCCGGCAACGGCTGCGCAAAGCCAGCGTGCTGCGGATAGACCAGTGCCATCTGCCCCGCCCCACCCAGGTAGCGCTGCCCGTAGGCGAACATCTGATAGAAGTCGGATTGCTTGAGCCCGTACTTCTCCCGCGCGTCGCCAGCCGTCGCGTCGAGGACTTTCCACTTCGTGTCCAGGACACGCAGTTCGTCGGCCCGGCGTAGCAAGAAGTCTGGGATCAGATTGAACCAGCTCGCTTCGCCATGGCGACATAGGTATTCCGACGCCGCGCCGCCAACCCGCCACTCCGGTGCGAACTGGCGAGAGAGGCAAACGCCCACGTAGCGCTCAAACAGCCGCTCCATAGGGAACATCATGCTGGGGCTGCGCCAATCGCCTGCCAGCGCCAGCGGGCTTTGCCCCGACAGAACCAGCTCACACAGCGGGCGAACTTCGCGATAGTGGGACATCAGCCGGTCGCTGCCCCAGGCACGCAAGTCGCTAGCAACCTGAGTGCTTCGTGGCACGCTGGCCATTCGCGTGGACAGTTCCTGCGCCAATCGCCACGTCCCAGCATTGCGCGTACGCGCACACACGCGATCCAAGGCCACACGCAGAAGTCGGTTCTCCGGGCGGTCCTCGCTAAACACATCGTGCTCGATGTTGAATACGTGGGCGCGGGTAGGCGACTGACGAAGCTGGCGCGACATATCCAATCGGCCGCGCAAGAACAGCTGCTCCTCCCGAACAAGGGTGTAGTCGAAGCGAAGCCCCCGCTTCAGCAACTCATCCAGTGCAGAGATGAATCGCCCCATGACCCATTCATTCAACGGCGTGTCGAACAGGGTCACATCGGCCGGACTGCCTTCCCTCGGCGGAATATCCAGGACAGTGCACAGCATGCGCCGCAGCAGCCGTCGGGCGCCCAGCGCATCATCCGCATTTGCCACGTGCTTCGGAAGCACCTCAAGCGTAGTGCCGTCGGGACATTCCATTACGCCCACGTACTGATCCATACGGAGCCAGCGCGCACCGTCGCGCTGCATGAGCGCCGCTCCGCCAGCGCGCAAGCGCTCGAACTCGCCGCACAGCCAGTCAAAGGACGCCTGCGGCAGGAAGGCGGCATCCAGCCCCTCCTGCCGCGCGCCACCTTCTGAGACGCCAATGCGCGCGTACTCGCGAACGGTCAGCACGGCCACGGGTCAGTCCGCCTGACCGACGAGGATTCCCTTGTAGCTGGCCGCCTGTTCGAAAGCCGCCTCATGGATGTACCAATTGGCCGTGTCTGGGGCCAGCTGGACCTCGGGCGCGAACAGTCGGTTCAACTGCAGCTCGCGCTGGCGCAGAAAGCGCTCAGCGTGAGGCTTAGCGTCGTCGTTCAGAACCCACGCAATGCGGCGCCAGTCTTCGAAGAAGTACTCCTGCAGCAACGGCAGAATGCGTAGACGGAACGCATCGGCAAGCGCAGGCAGGTCTTTGGCGCCCATCAAATAGGCATGACCGATCAGATGATCCCGGCCCAGCAGAACCTCGATGCGGCTGTTTAGCGTGCTTAACAGTTCGCCCACAGGAACACCTTCAACACTCCAATCGAGCAGCTCCGGTTGGGGCGGCATCTCAATGAAGCGGAAGCGTCGACGGAGCGCCACGTCCATTGCAGCAAGCGAACGGTCCGCGGTGTTCATCGTCCCGATGAGGTGCAAGTTCGCCGGCACTGCGAATTTCTGTTTGGAGTACGGCAAACAAACCGACAGCGCCTCGTCCATACCTTGACGCTTACTGGGCTCGATGAGGGTTATGAGCTCACCGAAGATGCGGGCGATGTTGCCGCGGTTGATCTCGTCGATGATGAGGACGTACGGCAGGTCGCTGTGCTGGGCATCGATGCAGAGCTCAAGGAATACACCGTTCTCGACGCCATACTCGAGCGCACCACTCTCGCCGGCGCGAGCCTTCAGGCCTTCGACGAAGTCTTCATAAGCGAAGCTCTGATGGAAGGTGACAAAGCGGATGCGACCTTCATCGTGCAGCGTGTCGAAGCGCTGCTTCAGCGTGGCACGCGCGGCAGCGCCCTGCCCCTTTGTGGCGGCCAGTAGTTCCGGATCAAGGATCTCTAGTGCCTTGTCCACCACACCGTAGGTCTTACCGGTACCGGGCGGGCCGAAGAGGATGGTATTGGAGGGAGCGTGAATCACGGGCATGTCGTCATCCTGTTCCACAGCTTCATCTTCTTGTTCCTCAGCCTCGGCACCATCGCCTTGCTCATAGGCGATCGCCACCCAGAGGAAGGACTGAACATCGATCATGTCTGCGGGCGGCCAGCCGTCTTCCGATAGACGTGCCGCCAGTCGAGAGGACAGCGCACGGATGCGCTCCCACTCCTCACCCGTCATGCCGCCTTTGCGGAAGTCGAAGGTCGGATCGAGCAGACCCAAGGCTCGGCGCATCTGGCCGGTCTTGATGAAGAAGTAGCGAGTCGGATCTTTTAGAGTGAGCAACAAGCTTGAGAGCGAGCGTTGGCCTGCAGGCTGCAGCGGTGGGCTTAGCTTGGACGAGGAATCATTAAAGGCATCCAGCGCAACGTCGCCGCCTTGCTCGGAAAGCAGTGAAAGGACAGCGCTACCCAGCGCCGCGCGATCGCCTTCCGACAAGTCGGCCAACTGCGCCACGATTCGCCAACCAACGACGTTCTGGGGTTGCGGGTTCTCAGCGCCAACTCGGACTTTCAGCAGTTTGATCAATGCAGACCAGACTTCTTCTGGCTGCTCGCTACTGAGCGCCGGGAGCATGATCGCGTGGTAATGCTCCATCAATTGCCGCTTGTAGCTGGTTTCCCGCAGCAGGCGCTGGTCATTGGAGAAGCCGCTGAAGCCTGGGAATCGTGCGAGGAAGCGCTCACGCAGGCGTGCGTAGCCGATCTCAAACGTGTCTCTGCCGCCCTTTCGCGCCTCAATCCGGTACTGCCCACTTCTCTCTTGGACAATGAGCAGCGAGTCGCCGGCTACGACGCCAAGACGCCTAAAAGCAGGCGCAACCCTTGCACGGATTCGAGCCGAGCCCGGCCCGCTGGCTCGCAGATCGGAGGTGACCTGATAGCCGCCTGGGAACGTGAAAGTCGCCTCTCGGCCCGAAGCTGCGTCTGGGCGACCGAGCATGGCTGCATCGAAGCCTGACCAATTGGGGTCCACCGAGATGTAGCCGTTGCGTATGGCGCCGTCTGTGAGAACGACTTCGTATGCGAGCTGGCTAGTCACTGCGGCTGGGGTATAGCCAGAAACTGATTGAGCGATTGCCGGTGGCAGCACCTTCTTGGCGCCTTCCTTAAGCCGCACTTGGCGTGCGAAGAAGTCATCTGAGGAAGCACTTGGCCGCCACTGCAGGAGCTCAGCAAGGCTCTCGCCGTGGCCATTGCCAACATCGACCGCATCGAACAGGCACGTAACGGGATGTTCGCCGTCCATTGCCACGAAGTCGAGCTTGCCGCAGTAAACGAAGGGAGCCGCACTCGATGTGCCGCGGACCTTTGATCTCAGTCGGGCGAACAGGTAGGTGGGCGAGCCGCCGGAGATCCTGAGGATGATGGGGGACGATTGCCTGTTCCGATTCTGACTCTCCCAGTAGAAATTGGTACCGTCGAAGACGTCTAGGTAACTAGACTCACCCTCCTTCTCGAGTGTGACGAACAGCAGCACGGCATTCTCGAGCTCCAGGATGCCGTCGGCCCAGGGAGTGCCATATATTTCAATTGGGACCGGCAAGCCGCCGATAGATGCTATTTCGGGGCGCGAGAAAGACCGGCCGACGCCGAAACGCTCCATGTTGATGTCTGAATTTATCCGTCCCATTACCCATCAACTATTATTCGCGACCCCAGAGCCAATCATACTTTACTTGAGCGCATTTCGTCATGAACTGCCGCAATTGACCCTCAACACCGCCCCGCTTTCGGGCCACTGAATCAGCCCCCCTGCAGAAATCAAATGATTGATTAAGTAATTAGCCAAAAAATGCGCGGAGAGACGCCAACGCAAAAAACACTTCACTCACTGTCCGCGCAAATCTTGGCGATGAATAATTCTGAACCTACTCCGAGGACTCAAGCTCCCTGATCAAGTTCCCACTTTCATCAACCATCCTCTTTGGAACGACATCGCCATCTACCATTGTCACCTTCCCGGAGAGACTTTTGAGCTTATTGGTCCCAAGCTCTTTCGCGCCCGTAACATGCTTTACCGCACACATCTGTATCAAAGATTCCATTTCGGAGATGCCCGCGGAGCTAAGATAGCCAAAGCGATACTGACCTCTCAGCGCCTTATAGATATCGAGCAGATAGAAGGAATTTTTTGGGAGTGATCCAATGTAATCTCGAACCACTGCCGACCATCCCCTAGGCCTATTTTTAACAATTACGTGAACCAGGAGATGCTTGGCCAAATTGGACCTTGAACTTGATATCTCTCTCGTTATAAGGGGAGACATCTTGCTTGAGAACAAATCATCCTGATAGTAGCCGGAAATGTTCGATGGAATCACCTGAAGAACAGCCATGAATCTATCACTAATATTTTCGGGGTACTTCCCTTCGAGCACATATCGAACATCCTCAAACACTGCTTCGCCGTCCTTAGCAAGGACCGGTATCAAAACCAAGATTACGGTAGCAACTCTTTCCCAGACCGCTAGAATTTCTGACAGCAGTGACTTCTTAAGATTTGTGTCAACGTAATCACTATTTCTAAGAGCCTTCGCCGCGGCACGCATCGCCTGCAACATTTTGTTGTACGAGTAGCCATCCAGCAGCTCCCCTAACTCTTGCGCATATGGCTTTGTTCGATCGTAGCTACGATCTGAGTATTGATCCTTCACAGAGTCCGGAAGATTGGAACGCTCAACTCCATTGATAGTCTCAGCCTTCATTTGCTCTATTGCGTGCGTCGATGGGGACCACTGAGCCGCACTGAATAGATCAAACCCATCAGGCAATGCGATTTTCCTATCAAACTCTACAATTGATCGACGAAGATCCTGACCAAGAACTTTAATAGCGTCATTCATCGACCTATTTGTTCCTGTATAGAATTCAATTATCTCAGGATATGCCGAGTAACGCTGATCCTGGAATATAAAATCCTTAAATTCATCAGACTGACACATCCTCTGTGCCGCGAAGTACATAACCCAGTATACGAACTTAAACTTAAAATAGTATCCAGTGGCGACAATTATGTTATTTCTAACAAGAACATCAAAAACCCACTCTGAGTCAATATCAATAAGGTTTTCATTGCAGAAACTGCTTATCGAGGACTTAAATTCCTCCCGCCTAAACTCGAGCTTGGCTGTCCTTACTATCCGCTCACAGAAGAAACCTAAAACAAATTCGCAATCTTTAACATCCGGTCGACTTTTGTAAGTTGGCACGCCATCCGAATTGAAGATTGCGAACAGCACGCGTTTTATCAGCTCCGCCCGATTAACAGGGCTATCTTCGTGTTGGACCTCACTAGCCTTGAGAAGGGTGACGCAGTTCAAAGGAGTTCGATGAATGTTCATCGCCTCCAAATCCTGCGCTAGACGCGCGGTAACTACATCCTCATCTCCAAGCTGTCTAATGTCATTGTACTGAGAGACCATACTCCTTATGGATGACCTGGCCATTGACCAAAGGAATACATCTCTAATTTCATTTCCAGCAACTTCGGAAGTCGCAGCACCTCCTGAGCCATCATTGGACCTCATTATTATTAGATCCATGACAGGATAGTGCTCAGAGAACTTCTCGATCAATTTTGAGCAATCTTTCTCGCTACTGCGCACCGAATCTATTACTACGCCGTGAACCAATGCCATCGAAACTCCGAGAGCATCTAGTTCTGACTGCACAGCCTCCACGATTGCCTTCCTGTGGGGCCTCACTGAATTAGCGTCTAAGTAGATCCAGACCCTCCCCTGACAACGCCAAAACTCAAGACATAGCTTTCTCGCCAAGCAAGTCAAGCCGAACTGTGGCGGAGCGTTGACCGCTATTGGGAATGGCCCATCGAGGAGATGCGCAAGCCCAAATGTCGGCTTTACCTTTTCCGAGGATGCGCCGATCGACTCTGAGAATTCACTTAGAATTGGCTCAACAAATATCGGCGGCTGACCGTCAAATTGCTGAATTGATCTCTCAAATCTTTCAAGAAGAACCTTTAAAGTACTTTTTTCAGTTAAGAGATCGGAAGATGTCGCCCCTCTCTTTTCAATCCCAGAGAACTGGGGCGCTTCAGACTTTAGATGAAAGCGCACAAATCCATCATTGGTGGAAGAAAGTGACGTTCCAGAGACGAATATCTGACTCTTTGCCACCCACTGCCTATACTCAACCCTGTCCAACTTATCGCTATTGTCAAGGTGAATTATCGAGTACCCAAGCGACTCTGACTTTCTAGTAAACAGAGCAGGAGCCAAACTGTGAACATGCTGTCCGACCCCATTGGATTTTAGGAATATGTCCTGCTCGTGAGTATGCCCAGTAATGAGAAGGTCTATATCCTTTCCAAGTAGCGCACCGACCTCCTTTGCGCTCCAATCACATAGCCATTCGAGCGGATGGTGCATGACTAATATTCTTGTTTCAAATTTCGAGTTTTGAATCCAAGAATGGAGGCCGCGTGTATCGACGACAAGCCGCCCGAAGTCGTTTATTGAGCCTGAAATTCCTAGCGACCCGCCCGCACTGAAATAGGCGGTGTTTAGACAGAATACGCCCAGCCTCTTGGACAATTCATGCCCCTGACCTAGGGCGCCCGGGCCAACGCCATAGTTGGAAAAAGACTCTTCGAAGCCTAGGTAATTCCCGAACTTGGTGGTTATGAAATCTTTCTTCCCTCTCACGTACTCTACGAAAACATCCTCACTCTTACACAGAGAAACAACCCCCTCATGCTCCATCAACGATGACTTAAGAAGCTCTCTGTCGACGTCGTGGTTGCCGGGGACGCAGATGATCCGCGTTTTTTCGATACCTATCCTCGCCAGATTCTCTAGCGCGATTCCTTTAAATTCATTGTAGTCCTCACGTAGAGACCCCGCCTTCACCACATCACCAGAGAGGATCAGATATCTTTCAGCGGTGTTTCCTCCGAGCACTTGTGCCAGATCGTCAAACAGGGCTCTTAGTACGACACCGTAGCTTTCAGACTTGCCGGCCGTGTAATGAAGGTCTGAAAGATGAACAAACGCCTTTGCCATGTATCTCTCCCTAGGTATTGGCAATGCATTGGGACTACGTCGCGTCTCTCAGTGTAAGCATGCTTTAACCGAACTCAATAAAAAAGGGCGGCCACTGGCCGCCCTTTCTTCCGCTAGTCCGTCAGATCAAACCCCAACAGGGTTAGCCTTCTCCGGATCAATCTTGTACTGCTTGATCGCCCGGGCCACATCCTTCCCAGTCATCTTCCCGTCCTTCGCCAGCGCCGCAATCGCGGCATGCGCGATGTAGTACCGGTCAACTTCGAAGAAGCGACGCAGGTTCGCACGGGTATCCGAACGACCGAAGCCATCCGTACCCAGCACGGTATACGACATCGGCACGAACGCGCGGATCTGGTCCGCATACGCACGCACATAGTCGGTGGCGGCAATCGCCGGACCCTGGCGGCCTTCCAGCAGCTCGGTCACGTAGGCCTTGCGCTGGTCGCCTTCCGGGTGGAAGCGGTTGGCACGCTCGGCGTCGAAGCCATCGCGGCGCAGCTCGTTGAAGCTCGGGCAGGACCAGATGTCGGCGGTCACGCCGAAGTCCTTGTCCAGCAGCTCGGCGGCGGCAATCACTTCACGCAGGATGGTGCCCGAACCCAGCAGCTGCACGCGCAGCTCGCCCTTCTTCGGCTTGCCGGCGTCGGTCAGCAGGTACATGCCCTTCACGATGCCTTCGGCTGCACCTTCCGGCATTTCCGGGTGGGTGTAGTTTTCGTTCATCAGGGTCAGGTAGTAGTACTCGTCTACCTGGTCTTCCATCATGGCCTTGGTGCCGTGCTGCAGGATCACCGTCACTTCGAAGCCGAAGGTCGGGTCGTAGCTGCGCACGTTCGGGATGCTGCCGGCCACCAGGTGGCTGAAGCCATCTTCGTGCTGCAGGCCTTCACCGTTCAGCGTGGTGCGGCCGGCGGTGCCACCCAGCAGGAAGCCGCGGGTACGCATGTCCGCTGCCTGCCAGGCAATGTCGCCCACGCGCTGGAAGCCGAACATCGAGTAGTAGATGTAGAACGGCAGCATCGGCACGTTGCTGACCGAGTAGCTGGTACCGGCAGCCATCCACGAGCTGATGGCACCCGGCTCGCTGATGCCCTGCTGCAGCACCTGGCCGCTCTGGTCTTCGCGGTAGAACATCAGCTGGTCGGCGTCGACCGGCTTGTACTTCTGGCCGAACGGCGCGTAGATGCCGATCTGGCGGAACAGGCCTTCCATGCCGAAGGTACGGGCTTCGTCGGCCACGATCGGCACGATGTGCGGGCCCAGTTCCTTGTCGCGCAGGGTGATGTTGAGGCTCTGCACGAAGGCCATGGTGGTGGAATAGCTGCGCTCGCCGCTGCTCTTCAGCAGGCGCTCGTAGGTTTCCAGCTTCGGTGCGTTGAAGCTCTTGTCGGCCTTGCGGCGGCGCTGCGGCAGGTAACCGCCCAGGGCGCTGCGGCGCTCCTGCAGGTACTGCACTTCCGGCGAATCCGGGCCCGGGTGGTAGAACGGCACCTGGCCATCAGCCAGCTGCGCGTCGGTCACCGGAATGTTGAAGCGGTCGCGGAAGTGGCGCACCGCTTCGTCGTCCAGCTTCTTGGTCTGGTGGGTCGGGTTCAGTGCCTCACCGGCGCTGCCCATGCCGTAACCCTTCACGGTCTTGGCCAGGATGACGGTCGGCATGCCCTTGGTGTTCACGGCCTGGTGGTAGGCGGCGTACACCTTGTGCGGGTCGTGGCCACCACGGTTCAGGCGCCAGATGTCGTCGTCGGACAGGCCGGCGACCATCGCAGCGGTTTCCGGGTACTTGCCGAAGAAATGCTCGCGGGTATACGCGCCGCCGAAGGCCTTGCAGTTCTGGTATTCGCCGTCGACGGTTTCCATCATCAGCTTCTTCAGGACGCCATTGGTGTCCTTGGCCAGCAGGGCATCCCAGTAACCGCCCCACAGCAGCTTGATGACATTCCAGCCGCCGCCACGGAAGACGCCTTCCAGTTCCTGGATGATCTTGCCGTTGCCGCGCACCGGACCGTCCAGGCGCTGCAGGTTGCAGTTCACCACGAAGATCAGGTTGTCCAGGCCTTCACGGCCGGCCAGGGCGATGGCACCCAGGGTTTCCGGCTCGTCGCTCTCGCCGTCGCCGATGAAGCACCACACCTTGCGGTCGGACTTCTCGATCAGGCCACGGTTTTCCAGGTAGCGCATGAACTGCGCCTGGTAGATGGCGGCCAGCGGGCCCAGGCCCATCGACACGGTGGGGGTCTGCCAGAAGTCCGGCATCAGCCACGGGTGCGGGTAGGACGACAGGCCACCGCCGTCGACTTCCATGCGGAACTTGTCGAGCTGTTCTTCATTGATGCGGCCTTCCAGGAAGGCGCGCGCGTAGATGCCCGGGGCGCTGTGGCCCTGGATGAACAGCAGGTCGCCCGGATGGCTGTCGCTCGGGGCGCGCCAGAAGTGGTTGAAGCCCACGTCGTACAGGGTGGCACCGGAGGCGAAGGAGGCGATGTGGCCGCCCAGGTCGCCCGGCTTGCGGTTGGCACGCACGACGGTCGCCATCGCGTTCCAACGGATGATCGAACGGATGCGCCATTCCAGTTCCGCGTTGCCCGGACTCTTGGCCTCCAGCTGCGGATCGATGGTGTTGACGTATTCGGTAGTGGGCGAGAACGGCAGGTACGCACCCGAACGACGGGTCAGTTCCACCATGCCTTCCAGCAGCTGATGCGCGCGCTCGGGGCCCTCGACATCAATGACGGCCTTCAACGACTCGATCCACTCCTGGGTTTCCACAGGATTGGTGTCGTTGTTCAGCACTTCGTTCAACCAGTTCATTAGCGCTCCCATTACCGCACGCACGCGCGCGACTGTTGTATAGATATCTAGACCGCAAAGTGTAGCGCACCAAGGGCTTTCGTCGTTTGGCTACGCTGCCGTATGGATGCAGGTGGCCAGTGTCCGCAAGGCCTGTCCCGGGCCAGCGGGGGGCGGGACAAGCGGCTGCAAGCCTCTGTTTTTTCCGCCGTATCGGCCTGCGCCGGCTGTCGTTTCCGGGCCGCTGCGTCCACGTGCAGGACGCAGTGTTACCGCCACGGATGACCGTAGTGGGGCAGCGCGCGCCCCTGTAAGGCTTGTCTTACGGTGCGCGGCTGAACCTCTGACAACCCGTCGCGTATGGCTCTGGACCCTGCCGCGCCCGCCACGCACCGTGGCCGCGAGCAGGCCCCTTCCCGCGGTTTACCGCGCTGTCTGCCCGCCCCGGCCACCGGGGCACCTGCGGTTGCTGTTGCGTGGCCTGGCACGGATGCCGGGCCACGCAATGGTGGCCTGCAGCGCGCGCACGGCCTGCCCCAACCCCTTGCCCTGCCTGGCCCCGTGGCCCGATCCGCACATCGGTATGGCCGAAACCTTACTTGTCCGGTGCGGCTTATCGATATATCGTTTGCAAACTCGCTACCGATATATCGAAATGGCCCGGACCACTACTGCCAAGGCGCGCAAGGAAGACGATGCGCCCGCCGTCCCCCGCCGCAACGGCCAGCCGCGCGTGCTGAGCCGGGGCGACCTGCGCCTGCTGGTGCTGGCGCTGATCGGCGAACAGCCGCGCCACGGCTACGAGCTGATCCAGCACATCAGTGGCTTGTTCATGCAGGCCTACACACCCAGCGCCGGCACGATGTACCCGCTGCTGGCCAGCTTCGAGCAGGCCGGCTGGGTGGAATCGGAAGAAGAGGACGGCCGCCGGGTGTTCCGCATCACTGCGGCCGGCGAGTTCGAGCTGAAGGTGCAGCGCACCCAGGTGCGGCTGGCCCAGCGCCGCGCCTTCGACCGTGCCCGCGAGATCACCAAGGCCTCGCTGCCGCCGCCGCTGGCAACCGCGCTGCGCGAGTTCAAGCAGGCGCTGGTGCGCCACCACGGCCGCTGGAGCGAGGGCGAGGCCGAAGCGGTGGCCGAACAGCTGTCGCGCGCCTCGGCGCTGCTGAACGGTGCGTTGGCCGATGCGCCCTACCGCGTTACCCCGACCGAGCCAGAGTGAATCCCGCCAGGTCGTTTACCCCTTCCACGCGCGCGATGCCGCGCGCTTACCTGCACAGGTACTGCAATGACCCAACATGAAAATTCGCGCCTGCGCCTGGATGTGCGCTTCCGCCACCTGACCGTGCTGCGCACCGAGACCGTGACCCCGCACATGCGCCGCGTGGTGCTGGGCGGCGCCGACCTGGCCGGCTTCGATTCGCCCGGCCCGGACGATCACATCAAGCTGTTCTTCCCCAACAGCAGCGGCGAGATGGTGCTGCCGGTGATGACCGCCGAAGGCCCGCGCTACCCCGAGGGCAAGGAGCACTCGGTGGCGCGCGATTACACCCCGCGCTGGTGGGACCACGAGGCCGGCGAGCTGGCCATCGACTTCGTGCTGCACGACCAGGGCATTGCCGGGCCGTGGGCCGAGCGTGCGCAGCCGGGCGACCCGTTGTCCATCGGCGGCCCGCGCGGCTCGTTCGTGGTGGCCGGCGACTACGACGCCTACGTGCTGATTGGCGATGAAACCGCGCTGCCGGCCATCGCCCGCTGGCTGGACGTGCTGCCCGATGGTGCGCAGGTGCAGGCGTATATCGAAGTGAGCGACGAGGATGAGCGCCAGGACCTGCCGCAGTACGAGAACGTGCGCATCCACTGGCTGGAGCGCAACGGCTTCCCGGCGGCCAGCAGCACGCTGCTGGAAGACATGCTGACCGACTTCGAGGCCCCGGACGGCGACACCTTCTACTGGATCGCCACCGAATCGCGCCGCGCGCGGATGATGCGCAAGTTCATCGAAGGCCACCTGGGCGTGCCGCGCGACTGGATCCGCTCGACCGGTTACTGGAAGGCCCACCCGGACGAAGCCGACGGCGATTGAAGCGCCAGCGGGGTCGGATCCCTTTCCGCAGGAAAGGGCTCTGACCCCGAACTTCGGTGGGCTATGGGGTCAGAGCCCTTTTCCCTGCGGGAAAAGGGATCCGACCCCGGTCGTGCCACGACTTCTGCCACAATCGCGCTCCTTTCCCGCACCTGTGAGGCCCTCCATGGGCAAACTGACCCTGGCCGGCATCGACAAGCTGCGCACCCGTTTCGCCGATGACGCGGCCTGCGATACCGCCCTGGCCGCCTTCGCCGACCCGGCCGCTGCACGCGCACCGCTGCGCGAGCTGCTGGAGGCCGAGCACCGCTATCTGCAGGCCGAGTTCGAAGTGGCCCAGGTGGCCGACATCCTGCGCCGCGACCAGAAGTACGCCCCGGTGGGCCGTCCGTCGGTGCATATCGTGCAGCTGCGCAAGCAGCAGGCCGCCACCAAGCAGGCCGCGCTGATCGCCCGCAACGTGGTGGCCCAGGCCGCACAGACGTTTGTGCGCGTGAGCGGCATGACCGTGAAGGCCAAGCAGAGCCCGAGCGAAGCCTGCGCCGCGTGGTTGATCGCGCAGCGCTGAAACCGCTGGGATTCGAAAAACGACGACGGCGTTCGGGAAAACAACAACGGCGTTGGGACGAACGACGACGTCGTTCGGGAATACAACGGCGGCGCTGGGACGAACGACGACGGCGTTCGGGAAAACAACGACGGGGTAGAGTCGACTGTTAGTCGACTATCGCGCGCAGCGCGGGGTTTTGCGTCTCCGCCAAGAGCAGTCGACTAACAGTCGACTCTACCGAAAGCGGGTTCCCGCGTAGGCCCAACCGAAAGCGGGTTCGCGCGCAGGCCCAGCGAAAGCGGGTTCCCGCACGGTCCCCGCCCCGCCCCAAAAAAGAAGGCCCGCTTTTCAGCGGGCCTTCTGCCTTCTCACGACGAGTGAGCGGGTTACATCAAGCTGCCGGCTTTTCGCCGGTGGCTTCGGTGGTGATGCGGATGTTCACTTCATCGCTGACGTTCGGGGCGTAGGCGCCGACGCCGAAATCGCTGCGCTTCAGGGTGGTGGTCGCATCGAAGCCAGCGGCCGGAACCTTGGCCATCGGGTGCTCGCCGCCGCCGTTGATGGTGACGTCCAGGGTGACCGGCTTGGTGATGCCCTTGATGGTCAGGTCGCCGGTGACGGTCAGCTTGTTGGTGCCGGCGGCTTCAACCTTGGTGCTCTTGAAGGTGGCATCGGCAAACTTGGCGGCGTCGAAGAAATCGGCGCTCTTCAGGTGTTCGTCGAACTTGGCGGTGAAGCTGTTCAGGCCGCTCAGCGGCAGCTTCACTTCCACGGTGGACTTGGTCACGTCGGCGGCGTCGTACACCAGGGTGCCTTCGGCGTTGCCGAAGTGCGCGCTCGGGTGCGAGAAGCCGAAGTGGCTCCACTGGGCCAGCACGTCGGTGTGGCTCGGGTCGAGCTTGTAGGTGCCCGAGGCGATCTGGATCGCTTCGGCGGCCGGGGCGGCAGCAGCGGCGTCAGCGGCCGGGGTGGCAGCCTGCTCGGTGGTGGCCGGGGCGGCGGCATCGGCAGCCGGGGCAGCGGTGTCGGCCGGCTTGGAGCAGGCGGCGATGGCCAGGGTCAGGGCCAGCGGCAGCAGCAGTTTACGGGTGGCGCTCATCTGAGGAACTCTCCGGAATCGTAGGGTGGGTACAACGGGGGCCGCCAAGGTGACGGCCCGAAACCGATACAGCGACTTACGCGATGCGCGCCGCTTCGTCGAACGACAGGCGCGGCAGACGGGGGAACAGGCCCGAGGGGTCACCGTAACCCAGGTTGACCAGGAAGTTCGACTTGATGTTGGTGCCGGCGAAGAAGGCTTCGTCGACCTTGGCATTGTCGAAGCCGGACATCGGGCCGGCATCCAGGCCCAGCGCGCGTGCGGCCAGGATCAGGTAGGCGCCCTGCAGGCTGCCATTGCGGAACGCGCCTTCGTGGCGGCCTTCACGCGGGCCGTCGAACCAGGCCTTGGCATCGGTGTGCGGGAACAGGTACGGCAGCTTTTCGTGGAAGTCCTGGTCGAAGGCGACAATGACGGTGACCGGTGCGGCCAGGGTCTTGTCGTGGTTGCCTTCAGACAGCGCCGGGGCCAGCTTGGCCTTGGCTTCGGCCGACTTCACGAACACGAAGCGCGCCGGGCTGCCATTGGCGGCGGTCGGGCCCCACTTCACCAGCTCGTACAGGGCGTGCAGCTGGGCGTCTTCCACCGGCTTGTCGAGGAAGGCGTTCTGGGTACGGGCAGTGCGGAACAACTGGTCCAGTGCAGCAGCGTCGAGCGCGTGGGACATCGGTGGATCTCCAGGGCAGCAAAAGGGAGTCAGTGCCCGCGGGCGACGCGGGGCGAAAGGACGATCAGGAGTGTAGAGTGTCGCGACTGTTGCAACACCCAGCAGGGCTGAAACGAATTAATGCCAATGGTGAAACGATCGAGCGCGCCGTGGACGGTCACTGACGGCCGTGCCGGCAATGTCCGCCAGGCAGTCGCGCTGTCCTCGGCGCTGCGCCAGGGCACCCATCGCCCGCTGGTCCTGCAGCCCCGTGCGCCCTGGCGCTGGCTGTCGCCGCGCCGCCTGCCCGGTGATGTGAACGGCTACGGCCCCGACTTCGCCGAGCTGGCCGCGCAGGCCCCTGCGCTGGCGATCGGCTGTGGCCGCCAGGCCGCCGGTGCGCTGCGCGTGCTGCGTGCCCGTGGCAGCCGCACGGTGCAGATCCTCGACCCGCGCCTGTCGTCCCGCCATTGGGATCTGGTGGTGGTGCCCGAGCACGATGCCCTGCGTGGCAGCAACGTCCTCACGCTGATCGGCAGCTTGAACCCGGTGGACGATGACTGGCTGACGCTGGGCCGCGCCGCATTCGCCGACTTCGGTGCCCTGCCCGGCCCGCGCACCGCGCTGCTGGTAGGCGGACCGACGCCGCTGGCACCGTGGGACGAGACGGCGATGGTGGCGGTATTCACTGCGCTGGCCGAGCAGATCCAAAGCGAAGGCGGCAGCCTGCTGGCCACGACTTCGCGACGCACGCCGCCGGCACTGGCCGAGATCCTGCGTGCGACGTTCGCGCACCTGCCGCACGTGATCTGGGGCGATGGCGGCGACGGCGTGAACCCCTATGCCGGCCTGCTGGGCTGGGCCAACCGGGTGGTGGTATCGCCCGATTCGGTGAACCTGCTCTCTGAAGCCAGCGCCACGCGCCTGCCGGTGATGGTGGCCCTGGCCGACACCGCGCAGGGACGGCTGGCCCGCTTCCAGCGCCAGCTGCACGAGCGCGGCCGCCTGCAGACGCGCTGGCTGGACTGGCAGCACGACCGCATCGAGCCGCTGCGCGAAACCGCGCGGGTGGCGGCGGAAATGCACGCGCGCCTGTCGCTGGGGTAGCGCCGGGCCACGCCCGGCGGCCCTTTACCGCGAACCGCCGGGCATGGCCCGGCGCTACCAGGTTACCGGCGGTTTTGGCTTTGCCGGCCACCGGGCGGATAATGGGCGATTCCCTCGTCCTCCCCTGGCTCGCCATGTCCGTGCGTCCTGACCCTGTGTTTGCCCCGCTGACCCCGCGCGCGCTCGTGCTGGCAGTGCTGGCCATGGGTGCGGTGGTGCTGCTGTCCAACGTGCTGGTGCAGTACCCCATCAACGACTGGCTGACCTGGGGTGCCTTCAGCTACCCGGTGGCGTTCCTGGTGAGCAACCTGATCAACCGCCGCTTCGGCCCGGGCCCGGCCCGCCGCGTGGCGTGGATCGGTTTCCTGGTGGCGGTGGTCCTTTCGGTGTGGGTGGCGACCCCGCGCATCGCCATTGCCTCGTGCTCGGCGTTCATCGTGGCCCAGCTGCTGGACATCACCGTGTTCGACCGCCTGCGCCGCGGCAGCTGGTGGCGTGCACCGATGGTGGCCACCACCTGCAGCGCGACGGTGGATACGACCATCTTCTGGTCGATCGCCTTCGCCGGTTCTGCATTGCCATGGGTGAGCTGGGCCGCAGGCGACCTTGCGGTGAAGCTGGCCATCGGCGTGTGCCTGCTGGCCCCGTTCCGCGCGTTGCTGTGGAAGATGGCGCCGGTCGCCCGGTAGGTGCCGACCCACCTCTCTGGTGGGTGCCGACCGTTGGTCGGCACGCTCCTTCAGGGTGCATCGCGGCTGACAGGTTGTGCCGACCAACGGTCGGCACCTACCAACTGCGGGCCTTTGCCGGGCCGACGCCAAGCCACATCTTCGGTGGGTGCCGACCCACCGCTCTGGTGGGTGCCGACCGTTGGTCGGCACGCTCCTTCAGCGTTCATCGCGGCTGACAGACTGTGCCGACCAACGGTCGGCACCTACCAACGGCGAGCCCTTGCCGGGCCGACGCCGACCTGCCTCTCCGGTGGGTGCCGACCAAAGGTCGGCACCTAACCAAAGCGGGTCAGGCAAACGGCAGCTCTGCCGCCACACACGCGGCACTGATCGCGGCACACGCTTCTTCAATCGCCGGGGTCGTCGGTGCCAACCGCGGGCGGCGGTCCAGCGTGCAGGCCAGGCCCACATCCAGCAGCGTGGCGTGTGCACCATGCAGCGCGCGCGCAGTGGCCTCCGGCAGGAACCCCGCGACCGCCAGCGCGTCGATCAACGACGGCGTGTCGCGCGGTTCCAGCAGCGCCGGTACCTGCGCGCTGCGTGCCAGCACGCCGGTCTGCAGCAGGAACTCCAGATCGACCACGCCACCGGCGCCCTGCTTCAGGTCCAGCCGCGCGGCATCGCTTCGGTCCAGTTCGGTGCGCATGCGCCCACGCATCTTCAGCACGTCGGCATACAGCGTGGCGTGGTCGCGTTCGCGGCCCAGGGTCTGCGCGCGCACCTGTTCGAAATCGGCCAGCAGGCTGGCATCGCCGGCCACGCCGCGTGCGCGCACCAAGGCCTGGTGTTCCCAGGTCCAGGCGCGTTCGCGCTGGTACTCGGTGTAGCTGGCCAGCGAGGACACCAGCGTGCCCTTGCCGCCATCCGGGCGCAGGCGCACGTCGATGTCGTACAGGCGTCCGGCGGCGGTGACTGCGCCCAGCAGGGCCATCACCTTCTGCGCCAGGCGCGCGTACCAGCGGCCCGGTTCCAGCGGGCGAGCGCCGTCGCTGGCTTCCACGCCGGCGGGATGGTCGTGCAGGAACACCAGATCCAGATCAGAACCGAAGCCCAGCTCCAGCCCACCCAGGCTGCCGTAGCCGATGATGGCGAAGCGACCGCCGGGCACGTTGCCATGCGCGGCGTGCATGTCCGCCTCCGCCAGCTTCAGCACGGTGATGACCACCGCCTGTGCCAGCTCGGCCAGCTGGCGGGTACTGTCCACCGCACCCTGGCGGCCATCCAGCGTGGCCATCGCCATGCGGAAGCTGAGGGCAAGCCGCGTTTCATTGAGCCAGCGCAGCTGCGATTCGGGATCTTCCACCGGCAGCACCTGCTGGCATTCGGCCAGCATGCCGTCGAACGCGGGCATCGGCCCGGACACGCGCACGTCCAGCAGTTCGTCCAGCAGCAGCGGGTACGCGGCCAGGCGCTCGGCCAGCAGCGCGCTGCGTGCCAGCACGTCCACCAGCCGCGCCAGGGCGCTGGGTTGTTCGTCCAGCAGCGCCAGGTAACTCGTTCGACGCAGCACCGCCTGCAGCAGGCCGAGCACGCGCTTGAGCGCGGCATCCGGCTGCGGCGAACGCGTGGCCGCGTGCAGCAGCGCCGGCAGCACGCGGTCCAGGCGCGCGCGTGCGGCATCGGACAGCGACTTCACGCCGGTGCTCTGGGCGAAATCGCGCAGCGACTGGTCGGCGCCGCTGGCATCGAGGAAACCGGCTTCGGCCAGCAGTTCGGCATTGCTGCCTTCGGGCAGGCTGCGCCAGTAGCTGGCCAGCGCATCGGGTGCGGCTTGGCCCTTGCGCGGTGCCAGCAGCGCGGCGAATTCGGTGCTGACGCGCTGCTGCTGCACGCTCAGTGCGGCGCGCAGCGCATCCCAGTCGGTGTAGCCCAGGCCGAGGGCGATGCGCTGGCGATCCAGCGGGTCGCTGGGCAGCACATGGGTCTGTGCATCGCGCAGCATCTGCAGGCGGTTTTCCAGGCGGCGCAGGAACAGGTAGGCCTCGCGCAGCGCGGCACCATCGTCCGGCGCGATCTGGCCGGCGTTGACCAGCGCTTGCAGGGCGACCAGCAGGCGGCGCTCGCGCAGCACCGGTTCACGCCCGGCGCGGATCAGCTGCAGGGCCTGGCACAGGAATTCGATTTCGCGGATGCCACCGGCGCCGCGCTTGATGTCTTCGTGCAGCTCGCGGCGCGCGACTTCGGCGGTGATCGCCGCCTTCATCTCGCGCAGGCCATCGAGTGCGGTGAAATCCAGATAGCGGCGGTAGACGAACGGGCGCAGCGTCTGCAGCCACGCTTCACCGGCGGCGATGTCACCCGCCACCGCGCGCGCCTTCAGCCAGGCATAGCGTTCCCAGTCGCGACCCTCGCGCTGGAAGTACTGGTCCATCGCCGCGAACGACAGCGCGACGCGCCCGGCGCTGCCGAACGGGCGCAGGCGCAGGTCGACGCGGTGGCTGAAGCCATCGACGGTGGTGTCGTCCAGCAGCTTGGCCAGGCGCTGGCCGAGGCGGGCGAAGTACTCCTCGGCGGCCAGCGGGCGCGGGCCATCGGATTCGCCGCCCTGCGCGTAGGCGTAGACCAGGTCGATATCGGAACTGAAGTTGAGCTCGCCACCGCCCAGCTTGCCCAGGCCGAACACCACCAGCTGCATCGGCTGGCCGTCGTCATCGCGGATGACGCCGTGGCGCTGGGCGAATTCCTGCTGCAGGGCGTCCAGCGCCAGGCGCAGGCAATCCTCGGCGAGGGTGGTGGCGCCGGCCAGGGTCTGCGGCACGTCATCCAGGCCGGCCAGATCGCGCCAGACCAGGCGGGTGGACATGGCCGTACGCCAGCGCCGCAGCTGCGCCTGCCAGTCGCTGGGCTGCTGCGGGTCGAGCACCGGCGCCGGCAGCGGCGGGCAGCCGGGCTGGGCCAGGTAGGCCAGCAGCGCCGGCTGGCGCACGAGGGTGTCCAGGGCGAAATCGCTGGCCACCGCCAGTCGCGCCAGCGGTGCCTGCAGCGCGGCGGGGATGGGCTCGGGCAGGACATGGGCCAGGCGCGCCAGCGCGCGGTCGACCAGGGGCTGCAGGGTGGCGGGCAGTTCGGCGGGGGCGAGGGTCATGGGTCGATTGTATCGACCCGGCCGGGGCGCGACGGACCCGGTAGTGCCGGCCGCTGGCCGGCAGGGCTGCGCATAGAGTCGAGCTTGCTCGACTGGCCGTTGCAGAGCAGTCGAGCAAGCTCGACTCTACCGGCAATGGCATCCTGCCTATTCAGCTTGGGCGTCAGGCAATAAAAAAGCCCGCTTGCAGCGAACTGCCAGCGGGCTCTGCTCCCTCCCCCACGTCGGGATGCAGGGCCATCCTGCGGAATGCGGAAGGACATTGCACGCTGCACTGCAAAACAGAACTGGTGGGTATGGTAGCCCGCAGACTGGAAAAGCCATTCCACGAAGGTAGAACGCCCCGTACGGCGGGGGATGGCCGATAATCGGGCTTCCCCCCTGAAACACGTGTCGTCATGTCTGTTGATCGCATCGCCAACGCGCGTCTCCGTGACCGCGTGGTCTCCGCCGAGGCCGCAGCCGCGCTGATCCAGCCCGGTGAAACCGTCGCCATGAGCGGCTTCACCGGCTCCGGCTACCCCAAGGCCGTCCCCGTCGAACTTGCCCGCCGCATCGAGACGGTGCACGCCCAGGGCCTGCCCTTCCAGATCAAGCTGATGACCGGCGCCTCGACCGCACCGGAACTGGACGGCGCGCTGGCCAAGGCCGATGGCATCGCCATGCGCATGCCCTTCCAGAGCGACCCGGATGCGCGCAACCGCATCAACGAGGGCAAGCTGGATTACATCGACATCCACCTCAGCCACGTCGCCCAGCACGTCTGGTTCGGCTTCTACGGCGAGATCGACACCGCGGTGATCGAAGTGTCGGCCATCCGCGAGGACGGCTCGCTGGTGCCCTCCACCTCGGTGGGCAACAACAAGACCTGGCTGGACCTGGCCAAGAAGGTCATCGTCGAGGTCAACGAGTGGCAGCCGGCCGGCGTCGACGGCATGCATGACATCTACTACGGCACCGCGCTGCCGCCGCACCGCAAGCCGATTCCGCTGGTGAACGCCAACGACCGCATCGGCGATACCGCGCTGCGCTGCGACCCGGACAAGATCGTGGCCGTGGTGCGCACCAATGGCCCGGACCGCAACAGCCCGTTCAGCCCGATCGATGCGACCAGCGAGCAGATCGCTTCGCACCTGATCGAGTTCCTGCAGCACGAAGTGAAGAAGGGCCGCCTGCCGCCGAACCTGCTGCCGCTGCAGTCGGGCGTGGGCAATATTCCCAACGCGGTGCTGGCCGGCCTGGCCAAGAGTGGTTTCCGCGATCTGGCCGCGTTCACCGAGGTGATCCAGGACGGCATGCTCGATCTGCTGCGCGACGGCGTGCTGAGCTATGCCTCGTGCACCGGCTTCGCGCTGAGCCCGCAGGCCAACGAGACGTTCAAGGAGCACATCGATTTCTATCGCGAGCGCATCATCATGCGCACGCAGGAAATCTCCAACCACCCGGAACTGGTGCGCCGCCTGGGCTGCATCGGCATGAACGGCATGATCGAAGTGGACATCTACGGCAACGTCAATTCGACGCACGTGATGGGCACGCGGATCATGAACGGCATCGGCGGTTCGGGTGACTTCGCGCGCAACGGTTTCCTGTCGGCGTTCCTGAGCCCGTCCACGGCGAAAAACGGCACGATCTCGGCGATCACCCCGATGGTGAGCCATGTCGACCACACCGAGCACGACGTGTCGGTGATCGTGACCGAACAGGGCCTGGCCGACCTGCGTGGCCTGACCCCGCGCAAGCGCGCGCAGGTGCTGATCGACAACTGCGCACACCCGGATTTCCGCCCGCAGCTGCAGGATTACTTCGACCGTGCCAGCCGCGAAAGCTACGGCAAGCACACCCCGCACCTGCTGCCGGAAGCACTGTCGTGGCACCAGCGTTGGCTGGATACCGGCACCATGAAGGGCTGAGCGCCATCGGTTCGCCGGGGGGGGGGGGGCGGCGGCGGGGCCGGCGGGGGGGGGGGCCCGCGGCCCGGCGCTACCGCCGCATCACCCCTGGTAGCGCCGGGCCATGCCCGGCGGATGCACCGCATCACCCGCGCAGCGCCGCCAGCGACTCCGCCTGCAGCCGCTCGTAGATCTCGAACTCGTCGTTCACCGCCACGCCCATCGCCTGCTCGAACGCTTCGCGGTTGGCATGCGCGGCATACGCGCGTTGTTCTTCGCCACCCAGGTTCGACTGGAAGATGCCCGCGGCGCTGACCGGCAGGAAATCCTCGTAGACGATCGGGTCGGCCGTGGCCAGGCCGGCGGCCACCAGCACTTCGGCCGGCAGATCGGCCACGCGCTCCGGCGCGGCGCGGCCGGCGTCGGTCAGCTGGTAACGGTAGTAGCCCAGCCCTTCCTGGCGCAGGGTGTCGTGGTCATCGGGGAAACTGGCGAAGACCGCCTGCAGGCGCTGGCCATAGTCACCACCGGTACTGCCGGCGCCACCGGCATCGCGCGCCTGCGCCAGCAGCTGGTCGTACAGCGCACGCCCCTTCGGGGTCAACGCCAGGCCACGCTGCTCGATCTCGCCGAAGCGCGCGGTATGCGTGCCGGCATCGCCTCCCTCGCCACCGGGGAAATGCACGGCTTCTTCCAGCGCCTTGAAGCTGGTCTGCCGCAGCAGGATCGGGCAGGCGCGGCGCGGCGGGCCTTCGATCACCGCCTTGGCGGCCATGCCGTGCTCGATCATCGCGGCCTGCGCGGCATCGATATCCAGCGTGCGCGGGGTGAGATGGTTGATGTGCGGGCCGCGGAAGCTGACCACGTCGGCCACCAGCCGGTGCGCATCGTGCAGCGCGTGGTAGGTGGGCAGGTCGACGGTGGCATCGCCGTGCCAGCGGAAGGTTTCCAGTGCTTCGGCAACGAAGCGCTCGGCGTCGGCCTGCGACAGGCCGCCGTCACGCTCGGCCTGGTCGATCAGCGCCAGCGCGCCCTCGGTGAAGATGCGGCGGCGTTCAAGGATGCGTGCGGACTCGGCGCGCAGCGCTTCGTCTTCGATCAGCTCCAGGCGCAGCAGCGAGGTGAACACGCGGAACGGGTTCTGCGCCAGGGCCGCGCCGGTGAGCGGGCGGAACGCGGTGGAATGCACCGGCACGCCGGCCACCGACAGATCGTAGTAGGCCACCGGGAACATGCCCATCACCGCGAACAGGCGGCGCAGCGTGGCCAGTTCCTGCGGGGTGCCGACGCGGATGGCGCCGTGGCGCTCTTCGTCCAGGCGTGCGCGCTCGTCGTTGCGCTGCAGCTGCGCGGCCAGCGCCGGGTCCTGCGCAAGCACCTCCGCGTTGATCCGCTCCACCAGTTCCACCAGCGTGCCGTACAGCGGCACTTCGGTGCGGTACATGCGGGACATGGCCTGGGCGAACAGGCGGCGGATCACATCAGGCGAAACGAAAGAGGCGCTCATCAGTCACTCGAATGCGGGAACGGGAACGGCGAGAGCCGTATTGTCGCCGGAGTGCGCGATGGGGGCGATATGCAGAGCAACATGACGGCCGCCGTTCGCCGGAAACACCCTCGGTAGCGCCGGGGGGGGGGCCGGGGGGGGGGGGGGCGCCCGGGGGGGGGCGCCGGGGGG
>NZ_JACVTV010000041.1:0-32653 GCF_016624625.1 Stenotrophomonas sp. S41
CCCCCGCGCGCCCCCCCCCCCCGGGGGCCGGGGCCCCCCCCCCGGCGGATGCATCAGGCGTCGCGATGCCGGTAGCGTCGGGCCATGCCCGGCGACGGTTCAGCCCGCCGCAGGCGCCGGCAACGGGTCCACGTGCCCGCACTCGCTGCAGGTGCGCAGTTCCAGGCTGGCCTGGTAACGCGCGAACACCTTGGGCAGGTCGGTCTCGATGTTCTGCAGCGGGAAATACTCTTCGTGCAGCTTGTGGTTGCAGCGTTCGCAATGCCAGATCACGCCATCCTTCTCGTGGGGCAGGCGCTTGCGCTCGACCACCAGGCCGATGCCGCCCGGCGGGCGCCGCGGCGAATGCGGCACCTTGGCCGGCAGCAGGAAGATCTCGCCGGCGCGGATCGGGATGTCACGCACCGCGCCGTCTTCCTGCACCTTCAGCACCATCTCGCCTTCGAGCTGGTAGAACCACTCCGGGCCTTCGTCGTAGTGGTAGTCGGTGCGCGAGTTCGGCCCGCCCACCACCATCACGATGAAGTCGCCGTTGTCGATCATCTTGTTGCCCACCGGCGGCTTCAGCAGGTGGCGGTGTTCTTCGATCCAGGCGTGCAGGTTGATCGGCGAGGCGAGCATGGTCGGTTTCCCCGGAAGGTCAGTCGCGCTTGCCTTGGCGCGGCACGTAGGACAGGGCCTTTTCGTAGGCCGGCTGCAGTTCCTCCGGCGAACCCACGTCGATGCCCATCTCGCGCACGCGGCCGTCCTTCAGGCTGTACACCCAGCCATGCACCATCAGCTTCTGGCCGCGGGCCCAGGCGTCCTGCACGATGGTCGAGCGGCACAGATTGGCGACCTGCTCGATCACGTTCAGTTCGCACAGGCGGGCGTGCTTGAGCTCGTCGGTCTCGATCGAATCGATGATCGCGGTGTGCTTCTGCATGACGTCGCCCACGTGGCGCAGCCAGTTGTCGGCAAGGCCGACGCGGGTGTTGTGCAGGCAGGCGTGCACGCCGCCGCAGCCGTAGTGGCCGACGATCAGGATGTGCTTCACCTTCAGCTGGTCCACCGCGTACTGCACCACGCTCAGGCAGTTCAGATCGGTGTGGGCGACCACGTTCGCCACGTTGCGGTGCACGAACACTTCACCCGGCGCCATGCCGATGATCTGGTTGGCCGGCACGCGCGAATCGGAACAGCCGATCCACAGGTATTCCGGGTGCTGCTGCTTGGCCAGCTGGTGGAAGAACTCGGGGTCTTCCTTCTCGATGCGGTCGGCCCAGTCGCGGTTGTTCTGCAGCAGCTTGTGGATGTCTTTCATGTTCGGGTCCCTGGCGTCGGGTGGGCGAGGAGCGTGGCCATCCGGCCGCGCCGTCGCGGGAAACAATGCGCTCAGTCGCTGGCGGCGGTCTGCGCGCGATGCCAGCGCATCCACTGCGCCAGCTCGGTGAAATGCGGGGTGTCGAGCTTTTCCAGTTCGGCGATCACCGCCTGCTGGTTGGCCTCGGGGTGGTTCTGGCTCAGTTTCAGCTTCAGCTGCACCTGTTCGACCTGGAAGCGGAAGCCGATGATGCCGCGCAGCTGGCGACGGTGGTCGTCACGCTGCGGTTCGAACTGCCAGTCCTGGCCGACGCTGGCTTCGAAGCGGTCGCCGATGTCGGAGACCAGCTGGGCCAGCTCGTCGGTGTCGTCGAAGCGCTGCAGCTGGCCGCGCAGTTCGGCGGCGGCGTAGTTCCAGGTCGGCACGCGCGAGGCGGCTTCCTTGTCCGGGTACCAGCTGGCCGAGACATAGCCGTGCGGGCCGTCGACCAGCACCTTGGCTGCGCCGTCGTGGCGCGACTGCGGGTTGGCGCGGGCCCAGTGGCCGCGCAGTTCAACCTGGTTGCCCTCGCGGCGGTACAGCACCGGCACCCGGGTCAGTTCAGGCAGGCCGTCGGCGCCGGTGGTCAGCACGGTGACGAACGGATCACGCGCCAGCAGGCGATCGAGCCAGAGCAGGTCGGTCTCGGCGAAATCGCGCGGGGTGAACATGGTTTGCGCCTCAGGCGCGCGCGCCCAGCGACTGGATCATGCGCCCGCGCAGGCCTTCATCACTGCCGGCCTGCGGCGGCTGCACTTCGTGCAGGCTGAAGCCACGCACCAGCGCATCTTCCTCGTCCAGGCCGTCGTACTCGACGAATTCGGCGTCGAACAGCTGCGAACGGGCGGTGTCTTCGCTGTCATAGCTCAGCGTGTTGCCGTCGCTGTCGAGCACTTCGGCAGTACCGGCCGGGCGCACGCGCAGGCGGGCCCAGATCAGGGTGTTGCCGAGGCTGGCCAGCCACCAGCTGTCACGTGCGTCGTTGTTGTCGTTCATGTGTGTGTTACCAGAGCGAGACCAGCCAGAGCAGGGCGGCCATGCCCAGTCCGGCCAGCAGGGTCAGCAGCGATACCCAGGCCGGCGTCGCCAGCCCGGACAGCGAACGGTCCGGCTGCTGGCGGTAATCGCGGCGCAGCAGCCAGGCCAGGGCATCGGGCTTGAGGAAGGCGCCATTGCCGAAGCGCGCGGCGAGCGCCGGATGGCGGTCGCGCACGTGTACCAGGGTCAATGGCCAGAAGATCACGAAGGCACTGAACCCGGCCACTGCGACGCCGACGAAACAGAGGGCGAAGAACAGGGTCATGGGGGCAGTACCTCCGTGGTCGTTGGATGGGGCTTAGAAGTCCGCGCTGCCCGGGGCGCGCGGGTAGGGGATCGCATCGCGGATGTTGGACAGGCCGCAGACGTAGACCACCAGGCGCTCGAAGCCGAGGCCGAAGCCGGCGTGCGGCACCGAACCGTAGCGGCGGAAATCGCGGTACCAGCTGTAGTGTTCGCGATCCAGGCCGAACTGGGCCATGCGCGCGTCCAGCACGTCCAGGCGCTCTTCGCGCTGGCTGCCGCCGATGATCTCGCCGATGCCCGGGGCCAGTACGTCCATCGCGGCGACGGTCCTGCCGTCGTCGTTCAGGCGCATGTAGAAGGCCTTGATGTGCTCGGGGTAGTTGGTGACCACCACCGGGCGACCGACGTGTTCTTCGGTCAGCCAGCGCTCGTGCTCGGTCTGCAGGTCCAGGCCCCATTCGACCGGGAACTCGAACTTCTTGCCCGACTTCTGCAGCAGGCTGACCGCATCGGTGTAGTCGATGCGCTCGAACGGTGCGTTGATGAAGTCTTCCAGCTTGGTGATCGCGTTCTTGTCCACGCGCTCGGCGATGAAGGCCAGGTCGTCACCGCGCTCGTTCAGCACGGCACGGAACAGGTACTTCAGGAACTCTTCGGCCAGGCGTGCGTCTTCGGCCAGGTCGGCGAAGGCGATTTCCGGCTCGATCATCCAGAACTCCGCCAGATGGCGGGTGGTGTGGCTGTTTTCGGCGCGGAAGGTCGGGCCGAAGGTGTAGACCTTGCTCAGCGCCAGGCAGTAGGCCTCGACGTTCAGCTGGCCGGACACGGTCAGGAAGGTTTCCTTGCCGAAGAAGTCGCGGCTGAAATCGATCGCGCCCTTCTCGTCGCGCGGCAGGTTCACCATGTCCAGGGTGGACACGCGGAACATCTGGCCGGCGCCTTCGGCGTCGGAGGTGGTGATGATCGGGGTGCTGATCCAGTTGAAGCCGTTCTCGTGGAAGAAACGGTGCACGGCCTGGGCCAGGCAGTTGCGGATGCGGGTGACCGCGCCGAACAGGTTGGTGCGCGGGCGCAGGTGCGCCACTTCACGCAGGAACTCCGGCGACATCGGCTTGGGCTGGATCGGGTAGGTGAGCGGGTCTTCGACCCAGCCGACCACTTCCAGCGCGCTGGCCTGGATCTCGAACGACTGGCCCTTGCCCTGCGACTTCACCAGGGTGCCGGTGGCGATGACCGAGCAGCCGCTGGTCAGGCGCTTGATCTCGTCAAAATTGGCCAGGGTGTCGTTGGCCACGACCTGGATCGGCGCGAAGCAGGAACCGTCGCTCACATTGACGAAGGCCAGATTCGCTGAACCGCGCACCGTGCGCACCCATCCGCGTACCGTGACTTCGCCGCCTTCCGGGATCTTCCCGGCAAGCGCATGTTCAACGCTGACCACCGTCATGACTTGAATCCTCTGCTGATCGACTCGATCTGTGAACACGGGAGTTTACCGGTTGCAGCGTTCTGCTTGCGAGGCATTTTTCGCGACCCTGGCTCCTTATAATGTCCCCGTACCCCTGGAGTGAGCCTCATGGCCGTCAGCCTGACCCCCATCGCCTTCGAGCGCGTGCAGCGCTTTGTTGCCCAGACCCCCGGCGCCCTGGGCCTGCGCTTCGGCGTGACCAAGACCGGCTGCTCCGGCTGGGGCCACGTGACCGACCTGGCCCGTGACGAGCGCGAGGGTGACACCGTGTTCGACCAGGAGGGCGTGAAGATCTACGTCGACGCCAAGAGCCTGGCCCTGGTGGACGGCACCGTGATCGACTTCGGCAAGCACGGCCTGAGCGAGACCTTCACGTTCAGCAACCCGAACGCCACCGCTGAATGCGGCTGCGGCGAGAGCTTCACCACCGACGCCGACAAGGCCTGAGCCTGGTCCTGCGCCCGCCGGGCATGGCCCGGCGCTACCGGGTTCAGGTTCGCCCGCCGCGGCCCGGTTGCCCGGCACCCCCATCTGCGCCATAATTAGCGGCTTCCTGCCTTCCTGGCGGGAACCCTTGCCCCACCGCGGTATCCACGGCGGGGGGCTGTCCGGCCGCAAGGCCACATCCGAAAGGTAGAAAAAACATGAGTCGTCATTACGAAATCGTGTTCATGGTCCACCCGGACCAGAGCGAGCAGGTCCCGGCCATGATCGAGCGCTACAAGTCGCTGGTCGAGAACGGCAACGGCACCATCCACCGTCTGGAAGACTGGGGCCGCCGCCAGCTGGCTTACCCGATCCAGAACCTGGTGAAGGCGCACTACGTGCTGCTGAACATCGAAGCCGACCAGGCCGTTCTGAACGAACTGACCGAAAGCTTCCGCTTCAACGACGCCGTGCTGCGCAACCTGGTCATCAAGCGTGACGAGGCTGACACCGAGCAGTCGCTGATCATGAAGAGCAAGGACGAGAAGGGTGACAAGCCGGAGCGCGGTGAGCGCCGTCGTCGTGACGACGAAGAAGGCGAGTCCACCACCACCGCTGACAACGAAGCCGGCGACGACGCCGCTTCTGCCGCCTAAGGAGCCTTCCCATGTCCAAGTTCTTCCGTCGTCGCAAGTTCTGCAAGTTCACCGCTGAAGGTGTCAAGGAGATCGATTACAAGGATCTCAACACCCTGCGCCAGTACCTGACCGAGAACGGCAAGATCGTGCCGAGCCGCGTCACCGGTACCAAGTCGAAGTACCAGCGTCAGCTGGCGACCGCCGTCAAGCGCGCTCGCTTCCTGGCCCTGATCCCGTACACCGACAACCACGACGTCTGATGCCCGGCGGGGCGGCCCGGTGCCGCCCCCGCTGTGCCAGCTATTCGGACAGCCTTTGTTGCGGGGCTTCGCCTCGCTAACGAATAACTTATCTGGAGCAATACCATGCAGCTGATCCTCCTGCAGAAAGTCACCAACCTCGGCAACCTGGGCGACCTGGTCGACGTGAAGCCGGGCTACGGCCGTAACTTCCTCGTGCCGCAGGGCAAGGCCGTTCCGGCCACCGAGAGCAACAAGGCCGAGTTCGAAGCCAAGCGCGCCGAATACGAAGCCAAGGCCCAGGCCATCCACGCCGACGCTGACGCCCGCAAGGCCAAGCTGGAAGGCGCGAGCGTGACCATCGCCGCCAACGCTTCGACCGAAGGCAAGCTGTACGGCTCGGTCGGCGCCCGCGAAATCGCTGAAGCCTTCACTGCTGCCGGCTTCGAGCTGAACAAGAGCGAAGTCATCCTGGGCGAAGGCGCCTTCCGCAACATCGGTGAGTACGACGTCCTGGTGCACCTGCACGCCGACGTCGAAACCACCGTCAAGGTTGTGGTTGAAGCCGAAAAGGCCTGATCCCAAGCCGAAAGGCCTGGTGTCACCAGAACGGGCGCCCGCAAGGGTGCCCGTTTTGTTTGGGGCGAATGTTGGACATGTAGAGTCGAGCCATGCTCGACTGGCTGGTCAGGTCGTCTGGATGACGAATCGACCGCAGTTCGTCGAAGTTGTTTGAATGTTGCGATCAAGCAACAGGTAGCCCATCCCGCCGAGCAGAATGCCTCGATGTGTCGGGGCTGCCGTATCAAGATCAAAATCGTCGAGCTGAAGAACGAAGGCCTGGTCCTCCGATTCGTCATCCTGCAACCAGTAAGGTCGTCCACCCATTTTCGAACTTGCGTGAAGTGCTTCGCGCTCATCCATCGGCGTGCCGGCGGTAATGCGTAGTGGCCCGATCGGCGCGCAGAGGGAGGTTGTTGGCGCGTCCCCGGGCCAGTGAGCAATCACGCAACCGCCATGGTTCATGGCTTCCTCGAATCTACGTTCGCCCGACGAGGTGTAAGGTGAGAAGACAGAAATGGTCAGCCCGGGCGCAATATCCAGCCAAGGCACGTGGCTTTGAATGAATGTGGCCGGAAAGCCGGCCAGGTGAAGCAGTGCGTGTCCATGGATGCTGGTTGGCCAGGATGTGTGCGCATCCAGCCAAGCGGTCCCCCCAAGTACGGGGCCGGCCGCCGCGTCGTAGTTGGGGGTAAAGGAAAGCGGTCGATACATTCCTCCATCCTGCATGGCTTCTGCTGCGTAGTGCTGCGGCCAGTTCAGTAACCAATAGATATCAATGGCTTGCGTTGTGATCGCTGCCTGGGTGATCCGTCGCGCCGGGGGTAAAGCGACATCCGGACCCATTTCAAGGGCGTTCCGCGCCGGTCATCCCGCCCGTGGAACATTCGCGCCGTTATACTCATTCCATTGTGTCACCCTTGGCTTCATTGAGTTCTTTTGAAATCAATGGCTTGAGGTGCTGGCTGACCTGACATCCACAATGCGGACGCCCTCTGGGCGGCCGTTGGAACCCAATCACGCCATGCGTCTTTCCACGATCAAGCTGTCCGGCTTCAAGTCGTTCGTCGATCCGACCACCCTGCACCTGCCGACCAACATGACCGGCGTGGTGGGGCCCAATGGCTGCGGCAAGTCGAACATCATCGACGCCGTGCGCTGGGTCATGGGCGAGAGTTCGGCCAGCCGCCTGCGCGGCGATTCGCTGACCGACGTGATCTTCTCCGGTTCCAACGCCCGCAAGCCGGTTTCGCAGGCCACCGTCGAGCTGATCTTCGATAATTCGGACCACACGATTTCCGGCGAGTACGCCTCGTTCAACGAAATCTCGGTCAAGCGCACCGTCAGCCGCGACGGCAGCAGCAACTATTATCTCAACGGCACCAAGTGCCGCCGCCGCGATATCACCGATCTGTTCCTGGGCACCGGCCTGGGGCCGCGCAGCTACTCGATCATCGAGCAGGGCATGATCAGCCAGATCATCGAGGCGCGCCCGGAAGACCTGCGCGTGTACCTGGAAGAAGCCGCCGGCATCTCCAAGTACAAGGAACGCCGCAAGGAAACCGAAACCCGCATCCGCCATACCCGCGAGAACCTCGACCGGCTGGGCGACCTGCGCGACGAGATCAGCAAGCAGCTCGAGCACCTCAAGCGCCAGGCCCGGCAGGCCGAGCAGTACCAGGCGCTGCAGGAAGAGCGCCGGGTCAAGGATGCCGAGTGGAAGACCCTGGAATTCCGTGGCCTCGACGGACGCTTGTCCAAGCTGCGCGAAGGCCTGTCGCAGGAAGAAACCAAGCTGCAGCAGCTGATCGCCGACCAGCGTGAAGCCGAGGCGCGCATCGAGACCTCGCGCGTGCGCCGCGAAGAGGCCGCCGACGCGCTCAATACCGCACAGGCTGCCGTCTACCAGGTGGGCAGCACGCTGGCCCGCGTCGAGCAGCAGATCCAGCATCAGCGTGAACTGTCGCAGCGCCTGCACAAGGCGCGCGACGAAACCCGCCAGGCGCTGTCCGAGCTCGGCCAGCACATCAGCGCTGACGAAGCCAAGCTGAGGGTGCTGCGCGAAGCAGTCGACGATGCCACCCCGCAGCTGGAAGCGCTGCAGGAAGAGAACGAGATCAAGCAGGAAAGCCTGCGCGAGGCCGAAGACCGCCTGGCCAGCTGGCAGCAGCGCTGGGAACAGCACACCTCGCAGAGCTCGGAAGCCTCGCGCGCCGGCGATGTCGAGCGCACCCGCGTGGACTACCTGGACAAGCAGATCCTCGATGCCGACCGCCGCCGCGAAGCGCTGGCCGGCGAGCGCGCCGGGCTGGACGTGGATGCGCTGGAGGAGGCTTTCGAACAGTTGTTCCTGCAGCACGAAACGCAGAAGACCGCGCTGGACGAACTCGGTGACGACGTCGAACGCCGCAAGCAGGGCGTGACCGCCGTGCAGGAGCAGCAGCGCACCGGGCAGAACGAACTGGCCGAGCTGCGCAAGCAGGCCAATGGCCTGCGCGGCCGCCTGGCATCGCTGGAAACCCTGCAGCAGGCCGCACTCGGCCAGGAGCAGGGCGCTGCCGTGGCGTGGCTGAAAGCCCATGGGCTGGAATCGGCCGCACGCGTGGGCGAACGCCTGGACGTCGACGCGGGCTGGGAAAACGCCGTGGAAAGCGCGCTCGGTCAGTTGATCGAAGGCGTGCTGGTGGATGATCCGGCACGTCTGGTCGATGCACTGGGCGAGCTGGGCGATGCCCGCATCGCGCTGGTGGCCGACGATGCCGGCGATCTGAAGGTGGCGCCGACCTCGCTGGCCGCACGCGTGCGCGGTCCGGTGGCGATCCGCCGCCTGCTGGCGCACCTGCATGGTGCCCGCGACCTGGCCGAAGCGAAGACGCTGCAGGGCAGCCTGCCGGACGGCGATTCGATCATCACCCAGGGCGGCGAGCGCCTGGGTCAGGGCTGGCTGCGCGTGTCGCGCTCCGGTGCCGCCCAGCAGGGCGCACTGCTGCGCGAACGCGAGATCAACGAACTGCGCGAGCAGATCGAACAGCTGCAGGACCGCGAGGCCGCGCTGGAAGAACAGCTGGCCGGTTTCCGTGAGCAGCTGCTGGCGGCGGAGCAGCAGCGCGAAGACGCGCAGCGCTCGCTGTACCAGGCCCACCGCGCGGTGTCCGAGCTGGCCGGCCAGCTGCAGGGCCAGCAGGGCAAGGTGGAAGCGGCGCGCACGCGCATCGATCGCATCGAAGGCGAGCTGTCGCAGCTGCTGGAAACGCTGGACGTCAACCGCGAACAGGCGCGCGAGGCGCGCTCGCGGCTGGAGAACGCGGTCAGCAGCATGGGCGACCTGGAGTCGACGCGGCAGGGGCTGGAAGGCGAGCGCCGCCAGTTGACCGAGGCGCGAGACCTGGCCCGTGAAGCGGCACGCGCCGTGCGCGAGCGTTCGCACGCATTGGCACTGACCCTGGAATCGCAGCGCGCCCAGGTGGGTTCGCTGAGCCAAGCGCTGGAGCGCATGAGCACCCAGCGCGGCCAGCTGGATTCGCGCCTGGGCGAGCTGCATTCGCAGCTGGACGAGGGCGATTCGCCGGTCGAGTCGCTGCAGGCCGAGCACCAGAACGCATTGGAAGAGCGCGTTCGCGCCGACCGCGTGCTGACCGAAGCGCGCACGCTGCTCGATGGCATCGACGCCGAGCTGCGCAACTACGAACAGACCCGCCACCAGCGCGACGAACAGGCGCTGGCCCAGCGCGAGCGCATTTCCCAGCGCAAGCTCGACCAGCAGGCCCTGGTGCTCAGCGCCGAGACCCTGCAGGGCGCGGTGGAAAAGGCCGGGTTCGTGCTGCAGGACGTGCTCAATGCGCTGCCCGACGATGCGCGCCTGGGCGACTGGGAACAGGCCGTGCACCAGATCGATGGACGCATGCGCCGACTGGAGCCGGTCAACCTGGCGGCCATCCATGAGTACGGCGAGGCCTCGCAGCGATCGGACTACCTGGATGCGCAGCACACCGACCTGACCACCGCGCTGGAAACCCTGGAAGACGCCATCCGCAAGATCGACCGCGAGACCCGCGGCCGCTTCAAGGACACCTTCGACCGCGTCAACGCCGGCGTGCAGGCGCTGTACCCGCGCCTGTTCGGTGGCGGCCATGCCTACCTGGAACTGACCGGCGAAGACCTGCTCGACACCGGCGTGACCATCATGGCGCGGCCGCCGGGCAAGCGCGTGTCCAGCATCTCGTTGCTGTCCGGTGGCGAGAAGGCGATGACCGCGGTGGCGCTGGTGTTCGCGATCTTCCAGCTCAACCCCGCGCCGTTCTGCCTGCTGGACGAGGTGGACGCGCCGCTGGACGAGGCCAACGTCGGCCGCTTGGCCAACATGGTCAAGGAAATGAGCGAGAAGGTGCAGTTCCTGTTCGTCAGCCACAACAAGGCGACGATGGAGGCCGCCCACCAGCTTTCGGGCGTGACCATGCGCGAGCCGGGCGTCAGCCGCCTCGTCAGCGTGGACCTGGAAGAAGCCGCGCGATTGGCGGGCGCGGCATGACGTGCCATTCTAGTTACCTGAATGAACTAGCCGGAGTACCTACCGAATGACCGACACGGCACTGTTGCGCATCGGCATCCTGGCCGCCGGCCTGCTGCTGGTGGCTGCGATCTTCCTGTTTGGCCGCCCGAAGAAGAAGCCGCAGGGGCGCCGCGTGGAAAGCGCCGAACCGGCCAGCGGCGAGCGTCGCGAGCCGGTGCTGGGCGAAGACGGCGTGGCCCTGGCCGAGAGCCGTGGCGAACCGGGCCTGGGCGATGAAGGCCAGCAGGCCGAACTCGGCCTGGCCGATACCGATCCGGGCAGCAGCGATCTGGGCAAGCGCGCGACGCAGGACTTCGACAAGATCGTGTCCTTGTTCGTGGCCGCCCGCGCCGGTGAGCAGCTGCGTGGCGAGGACATCGTGGTGGCGGCCGAAAAGACCGGCCTGGTGTTTGGCCACATGAACGTGTTCCACCGCCTGGTGGAAGGCCATCCCGAGCGCGGCCCGATCTTCTCGATGGCCAGCATCATGAAGCCGGGCAGCTTCGACATGGCCAACATCCGCGCCATGGAAACCCCGGCCATCGCCTTCTTCCTGACCCTGCCGGCGCCGCTGACCGCGCTGGATGCCTGGGAAAAGATGCTGCCGACCGTGCAGCGCATGGCCGAGCTGCTCGATGGTGTGGTGCTGGATGACAGCCGCAACGCCCTCGGCCGCCAGCGCATCGCGCACATCCGCGATGAGCTGCGTGCCTATGACCGCCAGCACCAGGCCCCGCCGCTGACCAAGACCCCGCGCTGGTAAAGGCCTGAAGGGAGAGTCGAGCCAAGCTCGACCGCCTTTTGTAGAGTCGAGCCATGCTCGACTGCCTTTTGTAGAGTCGAGCCATGCTCGACTGCCTTTCTGTAGAGTCGAGCCATGCTCGACTCAGCAGGGTCGGTCATGCCCGACCTGCTCTATGGCATGCGATCAAACCACCGGCACCACGCAAACGGATGATCGCCGAGCAGAGCCGCCAGACCGGCGCGGACAGGATTTGCAGCGATGTAGAGTGCTTGGTTCTTCAAGGACTCATCACACCGCACCGCGTGATCATGGTAGCCGCGCTGCCAGAGTGGCCCGTCGATGCCGATGAGTCGGCTGCAGCGCGATTTCATCATCTGCACCGATGCGGCAAGGGTTCCTGAGCGCAGCTGCATCAACCAGTGCACGTGATCAGGCATGACCGCCCATGCGAGGTTAAGGCATCGGCCCTCCTGCTGAATCCACCGCAATCCCGCAACAATGACGGCTGCGTGGGCTGGATCATCAAAGTGCCGATGGCGCTGGTGAGTGACTGTGGTGATCGCGTAGACGTTCCGCAGTTGCGACCAACGGCCTTTCAGGAGACGTGGACTGGGCATGCCTCAGCATTGGCTGGCTGAAGTAGCTTGGGTATCGCTTGAATGCGGTCAGGCTTGTAGGGAAGGCCCCAGTCGAGCATGGCTCGACTCTACAAAAGCCCCAGTCGAGCATGGCTCGACTCTACACGGGGACGCCGGCGACCTTCGCGAACGCCTGGCGGAACGCCGCCATTTCTTCTTCTGTACCGACGGTCACCCGCACCCGCTGCGGCCAGATCGGCCAGCTGCGGCCGATCACCACGCCGTTGTCGGCCATCGCCTTGGCGAACGCGTTGCCGTCGCGCTGCACATCCACCACGAAGCAGTTGGCTTCGGACGGCACGCAGCTGAAGCCGCGCTTGCCCAGCCAGGCGATGGTGGCCTGGCGCACCTTGGCATTCTGCAGCCGGCGCTGCGCGATCAACTGCGTGTCCTGCAGGCTGGCCAGCGCGGCGGCCAGCGCCGGCACCGGCAGCGGGTTCTCGCCCAGGCTGGCCAGTTCGCGCAGGCGGTCGGGGTGGGCTGCCGCCACGCCCAGCCGCAGGCCGGCCATGCCGTACAGCTTGGAGAACGTCCGCAGCACGATCAGGTCATCGCGCTGGGCAACCTGTGCGATCAGGCTGGGCTGATCGCTGTACTGCAGATAGGCCTCGTCCACCAGCACGCGGGTGGCGGACGGCTTGTTGGCCATCAGCCACGCCAGCTCGGCCGGCGGGCTGATCGAGCCGGTCGGGTTGTTGGGATTGCAGACGTAGATCAGCCCCGTCGGTTGCGAATGCGCGGCCGCCGACATCGCGCGAAGGTCGTGCGCGCCGTCATTGCGCAGCGGCACTTTCTGCACCTGGGCACCGCGCGCGGCAGCCATGTCACCGAGGGTTTCGAAGGTCGGGTCGGCCACCACCAGCGCCGCCTGCGGGCCGGTCCACAGCGTGGCGGCGCGGTTCAACGGCTCGCTGGAACCCGGGTAGAGGCGCACATGATCGGCCGGGATGCCGGCCTGGGCGACGAAGGCATCGCGCACCTGCCCCGCCAGGGCGAACTGATACCGGCCGCTGCCGGCAACGCTGTCGCGTGCCGCCTGCTGGGCGGCGGGCGAGGGGCCATACGGGCACTCATTGAAATTGAGCAGGACCGGGCCGGCGGCAGCGGGTGCCGCGGTGGGCTGGGCATGGCCGAGGCGCGGCAGGCTGCTGCCGGCGGCGACAAGGCCGACCCCGGCCAGTTGCAGGAAGTGGCGGCGGGAAGCGGGCAGGGACACGGGCAGGATTCCGGAGGGCAACCGCAGCACGCTAACGCTGGTGGGAGTGGGCGGCAAGCAGGCGTCTGTAGAGTCGAGCTTGCTCGACTGCTGTTGCCCGGCCAGTCGAGCAAGCTCGACGCTACAAGTGCGGCAATCCACAGGCGGGGTCAGAGCCCCTTCGGGGATCCGACCCCTGGCGGCGCGTGCATGACGAGGCCTGACACCCGGGCGCGGTAGAATTCACGGCCATCCCAGAAGTATCGGATCCCGATGAGCTCCAGCCCCGCCGAACGCGCCGAAGACCTTCGCCGGCAGATCGCCCAGGCCAACCGCGCCTACCACGAGCTGGACGCGCCGGAGATCCCCGACGTCGACTACGACCGGCTGGTGCGCGAGCTGGAAGCGCTGGAGCAGGAGCACCCGGAACTGGCCCGCGCCGACAGCCCCACCCAGCAGGTGGGCGCGCGTCCGTCTGGGCGCTTCGCCGAGGTGCGCCACGCGGTGCCGATGCTGTCGCTGTCCAATGCCTTCAGCGACGAGGAAGTGGCCGATTTCGTGCGCCGCATCGACGAGCGCCTGGGGCGCCGCAGCCTGCAGTTCTCGGCCGAACCGAAGATGGATGGCCTGGCGATCAGCCTGCGCTATGAAGACGGTCAGTTCGTGCTGGGCGCCACCCGTGGCGATGGCAGCACCGGCGAGGACGTGACCGCCAACCTGCGCGAGATCGGCGACATTCCCAAGCGACTGCACGGCCAGGACTGGCCGGACGTGCTGGAAGTTCGCGGCGAGGTCTACATGGCCCGTGCCGATTTCGAGGCCTACAACGATCGCGCGCGCCTGCACGGCGGCAAGGTGCTGGCCAATCCGCGCAACGCCGCGGCCGGTTCGCTGCGCCAGCTGGATGCAAAGATCAGCGCGCAGCGCAGGCTCAGCTTCTTCGCCTACGGCACCGGCGAAGTGCAGGGCGGCGAGCTGCCTGATACCCATTCGGGCACGCTGGCGCAGCTGGGTGCCTGGGGGTTCCCGGTGAGCGAACTGTGCAAGGTGGTCGACGGCACCGACGGCCTGCTCGGCTATTACCGTGACATCGGCGAGCGCCGCGACGGCCTGCCGTTCGATATCGATGGCGTGGTCTACAAGCTGGATGACCGCGCCGGCCAGCAGGCGATGGGCTTCGTCTCGCGCGCACCGCGCTGGGCGATCGCGCACAAGTTCCCGGCACAGGAACAGAGCACCACCGTGGAGGCGATCGAGATCCAGATCGGCCGCACCGGCGCCGCAACGCCCGTCGCGCGCCTGGCGCCGGTAGCGGTCGCCGGTGTGATCGTGTCCAACGCCACCCTGCACAATGCCGATCAGATCGCACGCCTGGACGTGCGCGTGGGCGACAGTGTGATCGTGCGCCGTGCCGGCGATGTCATTCCCGAAGTGGTCAGCGTCATCCTTGACCGTCGTCCGCAGGGCACTACCCCGTGGCAGATGCCGACCCGCTGCCCGGTGTGCGGCTCGGAGATCGTGCGCGAGGAAGGTGCCGCCGCGTGGCGTTGCTCGGGCGAACTGTCCTGCCCGGCGCAGCGCAAGGAAGCCATCGCGCACTTCGCATCGCGCCGCGCGATGGATATCGACGGCCTCGGTGACAAGTACATCGAAACCCTGGTCGACGCCGGCATCGTCAAGCGCGTCGCCGATCTGTACCAGCTCACCCGCGACCAGCTGCTGCACCTGAAGCTGGTGCTCGATGCCGAAGATCCCTCGGCGCTGGCCAACAACCTGAAACCGCATCTGCCGGCCGAAGGCAGTGGCGACGTGCTGAAGGCCGTGCTCAAGCTCGACGGCCAGGACCCGGCATGGCGCGCGCAGGCGCTGGTGCAGCCGGTCGCGTTCGAATGGAACACGAAGAAGATCGCGACCAAGTGGGCCGACAACCTGATCGCCGCCATCGATGCCAGCCGCGAGGCCAGCCTGGAACGGTTGCTGTTCGCACTCGGCATCGAACATGTGGGCGAGAGCACGGCCAAGGCGCTGGCGCTGTGGTTTGGTGATCTGGCCTTGATCCGCCGCCTGCCGTGGCCGCTGTTCAAGCGCGTGCCGGACATCGGTGGCGAAGTGGCGCGCTCGCTGGGTCATTTCTTCGAGCAGCAAGGCAACCAGGACGCCATCGACGCGCTGCTGCAGGTCGGCCAGGTACGCATCCGTGATGCCCATCCGCCGAGCGCGAAGCTGCGTGAGGGCCTGGACTTGGCCCAGCTGCTGGTGGAAGCCGAGATTCCCGGCATCACCCGCCTGCGCGCGGAGAAGCTGGTTGCGAAGCTGCCCAGCGCACAGGCCGTGCTCGATGCCGAGCACGGCCAGTTCGTCAATGCCGGCCTGCCCGATGACACCGCGCGTGGCGTCGCCCAGTGGCTGGACACCGATGGCCATGGCGCGATGCTGCTGGCGGCGGAAATCGAGATGCAGCACATCCTGGCCAAGGCGCCGGCGCTGGCCGAGGTCGTGGCCGGTCCGTTGGATGGGCAGACGGTGGTGCTTACCGGCACGCTCTCCCAGCTCACCCGCGATGCCGCCAAGGACCGCTTGGAGGCACTGGGCGCCAAGGTGTCCGGCAGTGTCTCCAAGAAGACCAGTTTCCTGGTGGCGGGCACCGAGGCCGGCTCCAAGCTGGACAAGGCGCAGTCGCTGGGCGTGCCGGTGTGGGATGAAGACCGCCTGCTGGCCTACCTGGCCGAACACGAATGATGACCCCGCCGGGCGCCACGCGCGCCCGGCCTGATGCACGAGAGGACACCCGATGCAGACCGCCCCGCTGGATTTCCGCCTGGCCACCCGCGCCGATGAGGACGTGCTGATCGCGTTGATGCGCGAGTTCTACGCCGAAGACAAGATCGAATTCGATGACGCGCGCGTACGCCGCGGCGTCGATGCGCTGCTGGCCGACCCCCGCAACGGCGAAGTGCTGCTGTGGCTGGATGAAGCGGGCGAGGTCTGCGGCTACGCGGTGATCGCGATGGGCTTCAGCCTGGAGCAGGGCGGTCACTTCGTGCTGCTGGACGAGCTGTACCTGGCGCACCGCGCGCGCGGCCGCGGCCGCGGCAAGCAGGCGCTGGCCACCTGCGAACAGCGTGCGCGCGGGCGCGGTGTCAGCCGCATGCGCCTGGAGGTGAATCACCACAACGAGCTGGCGCGGCGCCTGTATCTGGCCAGCGGCTACATCGATGACACCCGCGATCTGCTGACCCTGCCGCTGGACCATCCGCGCCCGGAGGGCATTCTGTGAGCGAGGCCCTGATGCACGCGCTGCAGCTGCGTGCGGCGCTCAATGCGCTGCTGCGCCGCTTCTTCGCCGACCGTGACGTGCTGGAAGTGGAAACGCCGATCCTCTCGGTGGCGGGCAACACCGAACCGAACATCGACAGTTTCCATACTGATTTCAGTGGCCACGTCGATGCCGGTGGCCGCCGCCGCTGGCTGCGCACCTCGCCGGAATTCCCGCTCAAGCGCCTGCTCGCTGCCGGCGTGGGTGACTGCTACGAACTCGGCCGGGTGTTCCGCAACGGCGAGGCCGGTGGTCGCCACAATCCCGAGTTCACCATGCTGGAGTGGTACCGCGTGGGCTGGGATCACCATCGCCTGATGCAGGAAACCGCCGAGCTGGTGCGCGAAGCACTGGCGCTGGTCGGGCGCACGGCGACCCTGCGCGTGCTCAGCTACCGCGAACTGTTCCAGCAGCACGCCGGCGTCGATCCGTTCGATGCGGACGAAGCGGCGTTGCGCGCGGCGCTGGGTGAGGTGCACATCGACCCGGTCGGCCTGACCCGCGATGACTGGCTGGACCTGCTGATGACCCATCGCATCCAACCGCACTTCGATGACGCGGTCATGACCGTGGTCCATGACTGGCCGGCCAGCCAGGCCGCGCTGGCACGCATCCGCGCGGGCACGCCGCCACTGGCCGAGCGCTTTGAGTTGTATCTGGGTGCGGTCGAGCTTGCCAACGGCTATCACGAGCTGAACGATGCCGCCGAGCAGCGTGCGCGCTTCGAGCGTGACCAGCAGCGCCGGCACGAACGCGGCCAGGTGCAGCCTGCGCTGGATGAGGCACTGCTGTCCGCGCTGCCTGCCATGCCGGTCTGTGCAGGCGTGGCGGTGGGCGTGGACCGCCTGCTGATGGCGATGAACCGCACGCCGCGCATCGCTGATGTCCTTGCGTTTGATTTCGCCCACGCCTGAACGACCGCGCGCGATCTGCGCCTGAACAAAAACAACGGAATTCGCGCTTGATTCAGCAAGCACGATGATGGTCTTATCACGCCTGATGCAGGACACTGGCATCGTGGTTCATCCGCTCCGTTGGGGAATGCTTTGGTCAAGTGGTTTGCGGTCGTCGCGGCACCGGTGTACTCCATGGCGATATGGGGCGGCCTGCTGCCGTCGTCGGCGTCTGCCCAGGCAGCGGGCTACGAAGGCGAAGTAGTAACCTGCGAATCGCGCGACATGGGCTGGGTGCACTGCGATATCGACGTCAGCAACGGCGTCGACCTGGTGCGCCAGCTGTCGAGCAACACCTGCATCCGTGGCAGCGAGTGGGGTACCGACCGCAGCGGCGTGTGGGTGACTCTGGGCTGCCGTGCCGAATTCCGTGCACGCGGCGCTGAAGGTACCGCCAGCTCCGCCGCTGCCGGCGAAGGCAAGAGCAAGCACCTGGTGCGCCGCGTGGTGCGCTGCGAATCCAATGGCCGCCCGCAGAGCTGCCCGGTGCGGCTGGATGGCGCGCCGGTGCGACTGCTGCGCCAGCTCTCGGTGCTGCCGTGCCGCGAAGGGCAGGGCTGGGGCTACAAGCGCAATGAAGTCTGGACCAGCCGCGGCTGCCAGGGCGATTTCGAAGTGGCCGACGATGCCGGGCGTTTCGTAGACGTGGCCCGCAAGCTGACCTGCGAATCCAAGTCCAAGCGGCGGCGCTTCTGCGGCGCCACCATTTCCACCGAGGCCAAGGTCATCAAGCAGCTGTCCGGCACAGCCTGCGAGGAAGGCAAGACCTGGGGCTGGAGCCGCAACGGCATCTGGGTGGACGGCGGCTGCCGCGCCGATTTCTCGGTGAATTGAGCCCGGGCAGGCTCCAACCACGCGGGGCGTGGCCCTACAATGGGCCCATGAACACTGCCACCGACCTCGACTACGCCCGCTACGACCACATCCGCCCGATCCTGTGGACCGGCGATGCCCTGCAACTGCTCGACCAGCGCAAGCTGCCGTTCGTGGTCGAACACGTGGTCTGCCATGACAGCGACGACGTCGCCACCGCCATCCACGCGCTGACCGTGCGCGGTGCGCCGGCCATCGGCATTGCCGCCGCCTGGGGCGTGGTGCTGGCCGCGCGCGAGGTGCAGGCCGCCGACGGCGCGCACGCCCTGCAGCAGCTGGAACCGGCCCTGCAGCGGCTGAACGCCTCGCGCCCGACCGCGGTGAACCTGGCCTGGGCACTGGCCCGCATGCGCCGTTGCCTGACCGCCGCCGGCGCCGACTGGAAGGCGTTGCTGGAAGCCGAGGCCCAGGCCATCGCCGAGGAAGACCTGGCCGCCAATCGTCACATGGGCGCGCTGGGTGCCGGCCTGATCGACGCCGGCAGCGGTGTCCTGACCCATTGCAACACCGGCTCGCTGGCCACCGCCGGCTTCGGTACCGCGCTGGGCGTGATCCGCGCCGGCATGGCCCAGCACCGCATCGCCCGCGTGTTTGCCGGTGAAACCCGACCGTGGCTGCAGGGTGCGCGCCTGACCGTGTGGGAGCTGCAGCAGGATGGCATCGATGCCACCCTGATCGCCGATTCCGCCGCCTCGCACCTGATGAAGACCGCTGCCGTGCAGTGGGTGATCGTCGGTGCCGACCGCATCTGCGCCAACGGCGATACCGCCAACAAGATCGGTACCTACCAGCTGGCCATCGCCGCCCGCCACCACGGGGTGAAGTTCATGGTTGTGGCCCCGTCCTCGACGGTGGACATGGACACCGTGGACGGCAGCCAGATCGAGATCGAGCAGCGCGACCCGGGCGAGCTGTACGGCGTGGGCGGTACCCGCACCGTGGCCGAGGGCATCGCCGCCTGGAACCCGGTGTTCGACGTCACCCCGGGCGAGCTGATCGACGCCATCGTGACCGAGCGCGGGGTCATCCTGAACCCGACCGCCGAGAACATGCGCGCCGCCTTCGGCGGCTGAGGCCGCGCGGGGTCGGATGCCTGTAGAGCCGAGCCGACGCTCGGCTCAGCCGGGGAATCCACCGCAGCCGGGCATGGGCTCGGCTCTACAGGGGCGCCATGGACCCCTAAGTTCCTGATTTGTGCCGGTAAAATCCCCGTAAAGGGAGGCGGAAAACGGCCTGTTGTGGTAGTATCCACAGGTTGAATCGAGGTTCCGGCACGACCCCCTCCCGCAGAGGGCTGCGCCGGACTGGACCGCTACCAGACAACGGAACCCGAATGGCAGAAACCGCCAAGGAAATCATCCAGGTCAACCTGGAAGACGAGATGCGCAAGAGCTACCTCGATTACGCGATGAGCGTGATCGTGGGCCGCGCGCTCCCGGATGCGCGCGACGGCCTCAAGCCGGTGCATCGCCGCGTGCTGTTCGCGATGAACGAGTTGAACGCGCACAGCAACAAGCCCTACTTCAAGTCGGCGCGTATCGTCGGTGACGTCATCGGTAAGTACCACCCGCATGGCGATCAGTCGGTGTACGACACGCTGGTGCGTCTGGCACAGCCGTTCTCGCTGCGTTACATGCTGGTCGACGGCCAGGGTAACTTCGGCTCGATCGATGGCGACTCCGCCGCGGCCATGCGATACACCGAAGCGCGCATGTCGCGCCTCGCGCATGAGCTGATGGCCGACATCGACAAGGAAACCGTCGATTTCCAGCCCAACTACGACGAAAAGGAACTGGAGCCGACGGTCATGCCGACCCGGTTCCCGAACCTGCTGGTCAATGGTTCGGCCGGTATCGCGGTGGGTATGGCCACCAACATCCCGCCGCACAACCTGAGCGAGTCGATCAACGCCTGCATCGCGCTGATCGACAACCCGGAGATCGATGTCGACGGCCTGATGGAGTACATCCCGGGCCCCGATTTCCCGACCGCCGGCATCATCAACGGCACCGCCGGCATCGTCGCCGGCTACCGCACCGGCCGTGGCCGCGTGCGCATCCGTGCCCGTGCCGATATCGAAGTGGCCGACAACGGCCGCGAATCGATCATCGTCACTGAAATTCCTTACCAGGTGAACAAGGCGCGTCTGATCGAAAAGATCGCCGAGCTGGTCAAGGAAAAGAAGATCGAAGGCATCAGCGAGCTGCGCGATGAGTCCGACAAGGACGGCATGCGCATCTACATCGAGATCAAGCGCGGTGAATCTGCCGAGGTTGTGCTGAACAACCTGTACCAGCAGACGCAGATGGAATCGGTGTTCGGCATCAACATGGTGGCGCTGGTCGACGGCCGCCCGCAGTTGATGAACCTCAAGCAGATGCTCGAGGCCTTCGTCCGCCACCGTCGCGAAGTGGTCACCCGCCGCACCGTGTTCGAGCTGCGCAAGGCGCGCGCCCGTGCCCACGTGCTGGAAGGCCTGACCGTCGCGCTGGCCAACATCGACGAGATGATCGAACTGATCAAGACCTCGCCGAACCCCAACGAAGCGCGCGAACGCATGCTCGCCCGCCTGTGGGAACCGGGTCTGGTCGGTTCGATGCTGGGCGCCGCCGGTGCCGAAGCCTCGCGTCCGGAAGACCTGCCCAAGGGCGTGGGCCTGATCGAGGGCGGCTACCAGCTGACCGAGATCCAGGCTACCCAGATCCTGGAAATGCGCCTGCACCGCCTGACCGGGCTGGAGCAGGACCGCCTGACCGACGAGTACAAGCAGCTGCTGGAAGTGATCGCCGGGCTGATCCACATCCTCGAAGATCCCGACCGCCTGCGCCAGGTCATCCGCGAGGAACTGGTCAACGTCAAGGCAGAATTCGGCGACGAGCGTCGCACCGAGATCCGCCACAGCGAAGAAGACCTGGACATCCTCGACCTGATCGCGCCGGAAGACGTGGTGGTTACCGTGTCCCACGCCGGTTACGTGAAGCGCCAGCCGGTGAGCGTGTACCGCGCGCAGCGCCGTGGTGGCCGTGGCCGCAGTGCCGCGTCGACCAAGGAAGAGGATTTCATCGAACAGCTGTGGCTGGTCAACACGCACGACACGCTGCTGACCTTCACCAGTTCGGGCAAGGTGTTCTGGCTGCCGGTGTACCAGCTGCCCGAAGCCGGCTCCAACGCCCGCGGCCGTCCGATCATCAACTGGATCCCGCTGGAACCGGGCGAACGCGTGCAGGCCGTGCTGCCGGTGCGCGAGTACGCCGATGGCCAGTTCGTGTTCTTCGCCACCAGGAACGGTACGGTCAAGAAGACCCCGCTGGGCGAGTTCGCCTTCCGTCTGGCCCGCGGCAAGATCGCGATCAACCTGGACGAAGGCGATGCTCTGGTCGGCGTCGGCCTGACCGACGGCGAGCGTGACATCCTGCTGTTCGCCTCGAATGGCAAGACCGTGCGCTTCGGCGAGGACAAGGTCCGCTCGATGGGCCGTACCGCCACCGGCGTGCGCGGCATCAAGATGCCGGCCGGCGAGGAAGTGGTCAGCCTGATCGTGGCCGAGAGTGCCGGCGGCAGCGAGGACGAGAACGAGGACGACAATGGTGTCGAGGAAACCGCAGCCACTGGCGATGCGGTGATCGACGGCGCCGACGACGCCAGCGTGCAGTACATCCTGACCGCCACCGAGAACGGCTACGGCAAGCGCACCCCGCTGCCGGACTACCCGCGCAAGGGGCGTGGCACCCAGGGCGTGATCGGCATCCAGACCACCGAGCGCAACGGCAAGCTGGTCGCCGCGGTGCTGATGGGTTCGGATGACGAGGTCCTGCTGATCTCCGACGGCGGCACCCTGGTGCGTACCCGTGGCTCTGAAATCAGCCGCGTCGGCCGCAACACCCAGGGCGTCACCCTGATCCGCCTGTCCAAGGACGAGAAGCTGCAGGCAGTGGAGCGCATGGATGCCTCGATCGACGAGGACGAGGACGAGGTGGCCGCCGCCGCCCCGGCCGCGACCGACGGCGCACCGGCTGCTGCCAGCAGCGAGGACGCCGCCCAGGAGTGATCCTGCCGCGATGAGAGGTACCCGACGACGCCGGCCTTGTGCCGGCGTCGTTGTATGTGGGCAAAGAACGCATTCATTTCACAGGCAGGGGCGGATAAAGGTTGGCGAACCAGCGGACGATGCCGTCCGCAGTGGAACCCCCCGTCCAACCGACTACCCGGTCGCGCCCTGGAGCCTGAAATGCCTGCCGCCCCCGCTGCTGTTCCTCCCGATGGCCAGACCCTCCCGCCGCGTCGCCGGCACCCGGTGGCCACCGTTCTCTCCCTGCTGCTGATCCTGCTCGGCGCGGTCATCGGCGGCCTGGGCGTCTGGCTGCTCACGCTGGGCGGTTCCTGGTACTACGCCATCGCCGGCATCGCCATGCTGGTCAGCGGCGTGCTGCTGTGGGGCAACCGCCGCAGCGCCGCGCTGCTGTTCGCGCTCATCTTCGTCGGCACCCTGCTGTGGACATGGTGGGAATCGGGCAGCACCTACTGGCGCTGGGTGCCACGGCTGGGCCTGGTGACCGCGCTGGCGATCGTGATGGCGCTGCTGGCACCGACGCTGCAGCAGCCTTTCCCGCGTCGCGCATCGCGTGGTGTTGCGGCGGTGTTGATGCTGGTCTTCGTGGCGGCCTTCGCGCTGGCCTTCGTGCCGCATGGCGAAGTGCGCGGCGACCAGCCGTTCCCCGACGCGGCTGCGTCGACCGGCATCGATCCCACCGAGGACACCACGGGCCTGCAGCCCTCCGACCGACCGGCCGACGGTGACTGGGCCGCGTGGGGCCGCAACAACGCCGCGACGCGGTTCTCGCCGCTGCAGCAGATCACCCCGGACAACGTGGCCACGCTGCAACCGGCCTGGCAGTTCCGCACCGGCGACCTGCCGGAAAACCGCTGGGGCGCGGAAACCACGCCGCTCAAGATCGGCAACCGCCTGTACCTGTGCACCGCGCGCAACCAGCTGATCGCGCTCGATGCCAGTACCGGCAAGGAAATCTGGCGCTTCAATCCGAAGGTGAAAGACGCTTCGATTCCCTATACCGCAGCGTGCCGCGGCGTGTCCTATTACGAGCAGCCCAGTGGCGCCGCCGTGGTCGATGCCGCGCTCGCTGACGCGGCCGCCGATCTGGCACTGCCGGCGCCGCCGCCGACCCCCGGCGCGGCCAGCGTGCCCGGCAACCGCCCGGCCTGCACCGCGCGCATCATCGAAGGCACCCTGGACGGCCGCATCATCGCGGTGGACGCGGACAGCGGAAAGCCGTGCGCCAACTTCGGCAACAACGGGCAGGTCGACATCACCCTGGGCATGGGCAAGACGCCGCCGGGCTACGTCTCCATCACCTCGCCGCCGGCCATCGTGCGCGGCGTCATCGTCACCGGCCACCAGGTGCTGGACGGCCAGCGCCGCGATGCACCCTCGGGCGTCATCCAGGCCTATGACGCAGTGACCGGCAAGCTGCGCTGGGCCTGGGACATGGACCAGCCGGAACTGACCGGCCTGCCGGCGCAGGGCAAGGAATACACGCGCGGTACGCCGAACATGTGGACCACCGCCACCGGCGATGAAAAGCTGGGCCTGGTCTACCTGCCGATGGGTAATTCCGCGGGCGATTACTGGAGCGGCTCGCGCACCGAGAACCAGAACAAGTACGCGACCTCGCTGGTGGCCATCGACGTGACCACCGGCAAGCCGGCCTGGCATTTCCAGGCCGTGCGCAAGGATGTCTGGGACTACGACATGGGCTCGCAGGCGAGCCTGATCGACTACCCGACCGCGCAGGGCAAGGTGCCGGCCATCCTGCTGCCGACCAAGCAGGGCGACATGTACATCCTCGACCGCCGCACCGGCCAGCTGCTGACCCCGGCCGAAGAGCGCAAGGTGCCCGGTGGTGGTGCCGAGCCGGAGCAGCGTTCGCCCACCCAGCTGTTCTCGCTGTACCACACGCTGCGCCGCGAACACGATCTGACCGAGCAGGACATGTGGGGCATCACCCCGATTGATCAGCTGGTGTGCCGCATCCAGTTCCGCAAAGCGCATTACGAGGGTTTCTACACGCCGCCGAGCGCAGATCATCATTCGATTGAATACCCCGGCTACAACGGTGGTTCGGACTGGGGCAGCGTGGCCATCGATACGCGTCGCGGCGTGATCGTGGCCAACTACAACGACATGCCCAACTACAACCGGCTGGTGCCGCGCGCCGAAGCTGACCGCAAGGGCTGGCTGCCGCGCGAAGATATCCGCACCGACAAGGGTGGTGCCGAGGGTGCGGGTGACCCGCAGGTCGGTACGCCGTACGCCATCGACGTCAATGCTGGCTGGCGCCTGCCGTTCACCGGCCTGCTGTGCAAGCAGCCGCCCTACGGTGGCATCCGCGCGGTCGATCTGCGCACCGGCAAGCTGCTGTGGGATCGTCCGTTCGGCAGCGCCCGCGGCAATGGCCCGTTCGGCATCCGCTCCGGCCTGCCGATCGAGATTGGTACGCCCAACAATGGTGGCGCGGTGGTGACTGCCAGCGGCCTGATCTTCATCGCCGCCGCCACCGACGACCTGCTGCGTGCGATCGATCTGAAGTCCGGCAAGGAGCTGTGGCACGTCAAGCTGCCGGCCGGTGGCCAGGCCAACCCGATGGTGTACGAACAGGACGGCCGCCAGTACGTGGTGATCGTCGCGGCCGGGCACCACTTCATGGAAACGCCGAAGGGCGATTACGTGATGGCGTACGCGTTGCCGAAGTGACGGGGTAGAGTCGACCGTTGGTCGACTGCCTTTCGCGTCCCAACTAAAACCCCGCGCCTCGCGCGGGAGTCGACCAACGGTCGACTCTACCCAGTCGGCGTCGGGTCATATCCCTATGGGCTGACTGGCGTCACGCCGATGCCAAGACGGAACCAAGATGGGCATGTTCAACCACATGCCCAGTCCACAACTCCTCATCGGCCGCCGCTCCCTCATCGGCAACGTATACGCCATCACGATGATCTGCAGAAATCGTCGTCTCATCTTCGAAGATCCAACCAACGCCGGCATCGCCATGCACGTGTTGGAGGCAATGGACCAACAAGGCCTGACCGCGTCGCTTGCGTGGGTGGTCATGCCCGACCACCTGCATTGGCTTGCCCAGCTACGCGAAAATTCACTCGGCTACTGCGTGCAGCGCTTCAAGTCACGCAGCGGTTTGCTCATCAACCAACATCGCGGAAGCGCCGGGGCCCTCTGGCAGGCGGGCTACTTCGACCATGCGATCCGCAGTGAGGAATCACTGCGAAAGCATGCGCGCTACATCCTGGCCAATCCCATAAGGGCAGGATTGGCAACCCGGCTGGGCGAGTACCCCCATGGATGGTGCCGCTGGCCGCTGGATGACACCGCCCCAGGGTAGAGTCGAACGTTGGTCGACTGCACGTTGCGACCAGGCCAGAACCCCGCGCTTTGCGCGGTAGTCGACCAACGGTCGACTCTACCCACTCGGCACGCGCCAGCGTTGGGATAGGATGGCCGCACGCCTCGTCTGCGAAGGAATCGCCATGTTCGTGCGCTGTCTTTCCGCCCGCCCATTGCTCTGGGCCTTGTTGATGCTGTTGTGCATGGGCGCCGCGCACGCTGCGCCGCCCGCTCCTGAGGCCCGACGTGCGGCTGATGACTGGCTGGCAGCGTTCAATGCCGGCAGCCTGGAGCAGTTGCAGGCCTTCGCTGAGCGTTACGCCAAGAAGGACGGCAGCACTCCGCAGGACTATCTGGAGTTCCGCGAGTCGACCGGCCCGCTGAAGCTGCTGGAGGTGCGTGAGAGCACGCCACTGCAGGTGAAGCTGCTGGTGCTGGCGCAGCAGACCGAGCGTGCGATGCTGGTGACCGCGGAAATGGACCCGGCCCATCCGGAACATCTGAAGCGCTTCCATCTGGAAGGTACGCCCACGCCGGGAAAGTTCCAGCCCGCACGCGTCGCGTTGCCGGAGCTGATGGCCGACGCCCGCGCAAAGCTGGACGCCTTGGCCGCTCAGGACGCGCTGTCCGGTACGGTGCTGGTGGCGCAGAACGGGCGCGTGCTGCTGGACTGGCATGGTGGCCTGGCCGACCGCAGCACGAACAAGGCGGTCGACGCGCAGACGCAGTTCCGGCTGGCCTCGTCCAACAAGATGTTCACCTCGGTGGCCGTCCTGCAGCTGGTGCAGGCCGGAAAAGTGAGCCTGGACGATACGATCGGCAAGCACCTGCCGGACTATCCGAACAAGGCCGTCGCCGATACCGTGACCGTGCGCCAGCTGCTGACCCACACCAGTGGCCTGGGTGATTTCTTCGGCGATGATTTCGACCAGTACTCGGCCTCGTTGAAGACGCTGGATGACTACGTGCAGCGCTTCGCCAAGGATGCGCCGCAGTTCACGTCCGGCAGCCAGGACGCCTACTCCAACTACGGCTTCATTGTGCTTGGCCGCATCATCGAGGCCGTTTCCGGGCAGTCGTACTACGACTACGTGGACGCGCACATCCTGCGCCCGGCAGGAATGATGGCCACGGGCTTCGAGCCGGAAAAGGTGGACGTTGCTCAGCGTGCTGTCGCCTACACCAGGAAGGACGGGAACTGGGTGCGCGAAACGAAGACACTGCCCTGGCGCGGCATGTCGGCCGGTGGCGGTTACAGCACCGCCGCAGACATGCTGAAGTTCTGCGAGGCCCTGCGTAGCGGCAAGCTGGTATCGCCGGCGCTGCTGAAGCAGGCCACCACCGCGCAGAACCACAAGGGCTGGTATGGCTACGGCTTCGTCGTGCAGGGGCAGGGCAGCCAGCGCCAGTTCGGGCACGAGGGTGGGGCGCCGGGGTCGAACAGCGCCATCGTGGTGTTGCCCGAGCAGGGCTACGTGGTCATCGGCCTGGCCAACGTTGATCCGGATGCGGTGGGCAATGTGGTCAATTACATCGCGCGGCGGTTGCCGCTGTAAGTGGCCCTGATCGCAGGACAGGCGTGTTGACGCTGCACCGGCTGGCAAACCAGAATCGGGCCATGAACCGATTCGTTTCCCTGATGTGTCTGGTCGGCGGCGTGGCGTTCCTGCTGCGCGGCGTGCACGTGCTCCTCAATGGCATTCCGCCGATCGATGCCAGTGGCTCCAGCGTGGCGTACGCGCAGGGCTACCTGCACGGTCAGATGGCAGCGGGATGGCTGTTCATCGCCGCCGCCGGAAGCTGTGCGTTCATCGCATGGCGGCGGACACGCGCCGGACGTTGATACAAGGTGCCGCCTCAGCGCGGCACCCGCACCATCCTCGTCATCAGGTGCTCGACCACACCGGCCGGGTCGGCCGTGCGGCCGACGTGCGTGCTCGACATCTGCACGATCGAACTGCGCTTGGCCGTAAGGAAATGGAAGCGTGCACGCGCGGGCAGCTGCGCGATCGGGCCGGCATTGGCATCACCGCGGCAGATCGCCACGATGGCATCCAGCCACGGCTGCAGCGCTTCCAGATCGAGCGCCGGCGCGAACGCCTGCAGGCGTGCTGCGTCGATCTCGATGGCTGCTTCCAGATGGCGTGCGCCGGGGCAGGAGACGATCACCCCGACGTTGATGAACTCTTCGCGTTCCACCCGCGGTACCACGCGGATGACCGCATAGTCATACGTGTGCAGCGTGGGCACGGACGGCCTCCTGCACGAACACCGCACGCACCTTCAGGCGGTGCTTGAGGTAGTTGATATAACCCTGGCGGTAGGCCTGCGGGCTGTCGAAGGCCGGTTCGTCCACCAGCCAGCTGTCCGGCACCAGGCCGACGATGCGCTCGATTTCCGCATCGGGCAGGCGCGCGGCCAGCTCGGCATCCACTTCGGCAATGCGGCTGGCAAATGGCAGCAGCACGTGGTCGCGGATCAGCACGAAGGGCTTTTCGCAGGCGTCGCCGGCGTTGGCCCAGTCGTGATGGAAGTACATCGCCGCACCGTGGTCGATCAGGTACAGCTTGCGGTGCCAGACCATCAGGTTGGGGTTGCGCGTGGTGCGATCGACATTGCTGGTGAACGCATCGAACCAGACCAGGCGCGAGGCCAGGTCGGCATCCACCGGCATCGCGGCAGGATCGTAGTTGATCGCGCCGGGCAGGTAATCCAGGCCCAGGTTCAGGCCCTCGCTGGCACGGATCAGGTCCTGGATTTCCGGGTCCGGTTCGGTGCGGGCGAATTCGCTGTCCAGCTCCACGAACAGGATTTCCGGAATCGGCAGGCCGACCGAGCGGGCCATTTCGCCGGCGATCAGCTCGGCGATCAACGCTTTCGGACCCTGGCCGGCGCCACGGAACTTGAGCACGGCCATGCCGTCGTCGTCGGTCTCGACCACGGCGGGCAGGGAACCCCCTTCGCGGAGCGGGGTGATGTAACGGAGGGCGTGGACGGTTCGCACGGCGGGCGTTGATGGATGGGTTGTGCGCAGTTTACCTTGGCCACCCGCGCACGGTACGCGAGCGGGTGGATGTCAACGGAATGGAGCATTGCGATGGCGTGGGGTGTGGACGAAATCTATCTGGCCGCGACGGAACGGGCCGTAGCCTGGGCAGCAGGATCGCCGTTCGCACACATCTCCTACCTGGTGAAGGACCCCGTGGCATCCCGCGATGCACGGGGGGATGAGCATCGTCACAGCGTTGGCGAGCAGGGCCTTCTGGTGCTTCGCGGCGTAGGCAGTCCGCAAGGATTCCAATCCGGGCGTATGCCGGGGGCGGTGCATTGGGACGGGCTGCGGCCAGACGCCGGGGCAGCGCCGGTCGATGCCGCCGTTGGCGCGCAGCTCCAGGCGTACATGACGCAGATGGACATGCGCGGCCTGGATGCGCCCGATGCGTTCCGCGCGTGGCTGCGGGAGGTGTCGCTGCGCCTGCAGCAGCCGCTGATGTTTCATACCGCTTCGACGTTCGGCGGCACCTGCGACTACGACTACGCGCTGACCTATACGCCGACGGAGCGCCTGCATGCAACGCGTTTCGATGGTCTGCGGCCGTGCAGTCCGACGGCGCTGCAGTCCGGCCTGGCATGCCTGTCGATCACCCTGCCGACGAGCTACTTCGCACTGCATGAGCGCAGCTTCGATTGGGCTTCACGGGCGCTTCTGCAGTGAATCACCTTCGGCGGCGAGCGCGTCGGGAGCGCCCAGGGCGCCAGGATGAATGAGCAGGTCGGCATCCATAGGGCAGGCAGTCGCCAAACGTAACGGCCACTGTCTGACAGCGCGGCGGGCACGGCATTGTGCGCCATCTTCACTTCACACTGCCTCTGGCGATGGCAGCATTCATCCCCGGGGAGCATGAACCGGCCAGGATGGCCGTGGTGTACGAGAGCTGCCATCCTTCAAGCGTTTCCACGATGTTCTTGCAGGCTTTGGAGGTGCACCCATGAATGACGAATCCAATTCCCTGCTGCCGACCCTGGACGATGCCAAGGCCGAGCAGATGATCGGCAAAGTGGTGCTGGTGGGCATTACCCGCTACGGCGGCGATGGCCAGATGCGGGACCAGCAGCAGTATTCGGGCACGGTGCTGCGCATCAGTGCCGAGGAAGGCGTGGTGCTGGCCGACGAGGCCGATGGCCATGAACGTTACCTGCCGCCGATGCTCGACCAGTATCGGCCCGCGGAACCGGGTGAGTACCGGCTGCGGTCGGGCGGCGAGATCGTGGTCGACCCCGATTACCTGACCACGTGGGACCTCCACGCGCAGCAGTAAGGCAAGGGCCGGTGGGGTTTGCAGCATCCGGCCACTAGTCCTTCCGGCCCATTCACAACCCACCCCGGGGTGCTAGATTCGGCCGATGCCCGCTGTCTGGCGGGTGCCCAATCACACCCCAGGGGATCAAGGATGCTCATCCATCGCACCTCTCTGGCAGCGGCCATTGCCGTTGCCACCGTCGGCCTGTTGGCCGCTGGCCCGGCGCTTGCCGACTACGCAAAGCCGCCGGAGCACCTGCTCAAGGTGCTGAAGGCTCCGCCGCCGCCGGCACCGAACGTCGATCCGAGCGGGCAGCGCCTGCTGCTGACCACCGCGCAGACCTATCCGTCCATCGCCCGCGTGGCCCAGCCCTACCTGAAGCTGGCCGGCGTGCGCCTGGAGCCGAAGAACCGCAGCCGCCATGACACCCCCGGTGGCTACGGCATTCCGGCCTGCGTGGCCGATTTCAGCGTGGTGGAAATCGCCAGCGGCAAGACCACCAAGGTCGACCTGCCGCAGGGCTGCGCCGGTGGGGCCCTGTGGTCGGCCGATGGCAGCCACTTCGCGTTCCAGAACGCGGTCGATACCAGCGTGCAGCTGTGGGTGGGCGATGCAGCCACCGGCCAGGTCAAGCAGGTGCCGGGCGTGCAGCTCAATCCGATCTTCGGCAGCACCGTGCAGTGGCTGGGTGGCAGCCAGAACCTGCTGGTGAAGCTGGTGCCGGCCAACCAGGGCGCAGCCCCGTCCGACGGCGGCGTGCCGACCGGCCCGGACGCGCAGGAATCGCTGGGCAGCAGCGGCGAAAGCAGCACCTACGAAGCCCGCGACACGCTGACCAGCGCGCATGATGAGAAGCTGTTCGCCTACTACGGCGCCTCGCAGCTGGCCGTGGTCGACACCACCAGTGGCAAGGTCCGCCCAGTCGGCAGCGCCGCCATCTTCAACGATGTCAGCGCCGCGCCCGATGGCGTGCACGTGCTGACCGAATCGATCAAGCCGCCGTTCTCGCACGCGGTGACCTACCAGCGCTTCGCCAACGACGTTGCGGTGCTGGACATCGCCAGTGGCAAGATCACCGCCATCGCCAGCCTGCCGCTGGCCGACCGCGTGCCCGTGCATGGCGTGCCGGAAGGCCCGCGTGGTTTCGACTGGCGCTCCACCGATCCGGCTACCCTGGTCTATGCCGAAGCGCTGGACAAGGGCGACTGGAAGGTGAGCGTGCCGCACCGTGATCGCGTGCTGATGCTGAAGGCCCCGTTCAACGGCAAGCCGGTGGAGATCGCCCGCACCGCACAGCGTTTCGAAGGCCTGGCCTGGTCGGCGGATCCGGCCGTGTCCTTCATGTTCGAGAACGACGAGAACCGCCACTGGGTGCAGACCCGCATCGTCGATGTCGACCAGCCGAAGAAGGAAGGCCGCCTGCTGTGGGACATGTCCAGCGATGAGCTGTACGGCGACCCGGGCAACCTGGTGTTCAAGCGTCTGCCCAACGGCGCCGCAGTCGTGCGCCAGGAAGGCAATTTCGTGTTCCTGCGCGGGCAGGGCGCTTCGCCGCAGGGCGATCGTCCGTTCCTCGACCGCCTGGACCTGGGTTCGCTGAAGAGCGAGCGCCTGTTCCGCAGCGATGCCGATGCCTACGAGCAGTTCCTTGGTTTCAGCAACACCCCGGGCCGTTACCTGACCTGGCACCAGTCGGTGATGGACGCGCCGAACGCGTTCGTGCGCCAGCAGGGCGAGGCGGTTGCCGCAGCAAAGGACGGCGAGGCGCAGTTCGCATCCACCGCCACCGCGCTGACCAAGCTGGTCGACCCGACCCCGGAAGTGCGCCAGATCAAGAAGCAGCTGGTGACCTACAAGCGCGCCGACGGCGTGGATCTGTCCTTCACCCTGTACACCCCGCCGGGCTACAAGGAAGGCCAGCGCGTGCCGGCGATCCTGTACGCGTACCCGGCCGACTTCGCCAACGCCGCCCAGGCCGGCCAGGTGTCCGGTTCGCAGCAGACCTTCACCCGCCTGCAGCCGTACCGCCTGATGCTGCTGGCCGGCTACGCGATCATCGACAACGCCTCGTTCCCGATCGTCGGCGACCCGAAGACCGCCTATGACACCTACCTGGAGCAGCTGGAAGCCGACGCCAAGGCGGCGGTGGACAAGGCCGTGGACATGGGCGTGGTCGACCGCAACCGCATCGGTGTCACCGGCCACAGCCACGGCGGCCTGATGACCGCCAACCTGATCGCCCACACCAACCTGTTCAAGGCCGGCGTGGCGACCAGCGGTTCGTACAACAAGACGTTCACCCCGTTCGGCTTCCAGAACGAGCGTCGCTCGGTGTGGCAGGCGCAGGACGTGTACCTGAAGGCCTCGCCGTTCTTCTACGCCGACAAGATCAAGCTGCCGCTGCTGCTGGTCCACGGCGAAGACGATGCCAACCCGGGTACCGAGCCGTTCCAGTCGCGCAAGCTGTACCAGGCCATCCGTGGCAACGGCGGTACCACCCGCCTGGTGATGCTGCCGAACGAACCGCACTGGTACACCGCGCTGGAATCGAACGAGCAGCTGGTGTCGGAAATGCTGAACTGGTTCGACACCTACGTGAAGAACGCGAAGTAACGTCGAGCCTGCTCGGCTGCCCTTGTAGAGTCGAGCCATGCTCGACTGCTTTTGTAGAGTCGGGGGGGGGGGGGGGGGGGGGGGGGGGGGGGGGGGGG
>NZ_JACVTV010000042.1:0-31843 GCF_016624625.1 Stenotrophomonas sp. S41
GGCCGGTGGCTGTTGGTGGGTGCCGACCGTTGGTCGGCACATCTGTCAGATATCGATGTTCAATGGGGTCGGATCCCGTTGCTGCGCAACGGGCTCTGACCCCATTTGGGTGAAGTCGATGGACTTTCTTACGAGGCTTTCAGGCAGCTGCTCATGAAGGTCTTGCGGGCGTCGCCGGCGAGCTTTTTGGTCGCGGCATCGGCGTTGCACTGCTTCATGCGCTCCTGCGGGGTGGCGGCCTTGGTGTCGGTGGCGTGGCCGCTCAGGCAGGCGCTCTGCGCGGTCTTGTAGGCGTCGCCCTTCAGCCCTTTGTTCTTGGCCGAGCAGTCGGCCATGCGCTGCTGTTGCGGGGTGGCGGCGGCGGCGGCCAGGGGCAGGCCGATCAGCAGGGCGGCGGCCAGCAGGAACGAGGCTTTCATGGCATCTCCAGGGCGTGCGGTGCGTGTGCGCGGAGCATTCGCCTGCTGGCTGGAAAGCGACGTGAAGATTCGCGATCGTCCTGGTAACGCTTGCCTGGGGATAGCGATCAGCGTATCGGTGGGCATCCTTTCCGACGCACTGGAGCACGTCCATGACATCCGCTGCCGATTCTCATCCGGAGACCGATCTGGTCATCAGCCGCGTGTTGGCCGCGCCGCGGGCGGCGCTGTGGCGGGCGTGGACCGAGCCTGAGCTGTTGCGGCAGTGGTGGTGCCCACGGCCGTGGACCACCGAGGTGCGTGCGTTCGAGCTCCGCCCCGGCGGTGCGTTCCATACCTTCATGCAGGGCCCGGAGGGCGGCACCAGCGATAACCCGGGGTGCTTCGTCGAGATCGTGCCGCAGCAGCGCCTGGTGTTCACCTCGATGCTGGGTGGCGGCTGGCGGCCGCACACCCCGTGGCTGGGTTTCACCGCGGCCATCACCTTCGCCGACGAAGGGCAGGGCTGCCGCTACACTGCGCAGGTCATGCACCCGGACAAGACAGTCCGTGACCAACACGAGCAGATGGGGTTTTTCGATGGCTGGAACATGGCCATCGACCAGCTGCAGGCGCTGGCGGCCGGGCTGTAGTTTGGACGGGGTCAGAGCCCTTTCTGCGAAAGGGATCCGACCCCGGGGTCAGATTCCTTCAACCGGATCACACCACGCGGGTACCGAAAATGCGGTCGCCCGCATCGCCCAGGCCCGGCAGGATGTAGCCCTTGTCGTTGAGCTGGGCATCGATGGCCGCAGTGTAGATCTCCACGTCCGGGTGCGCGGCCTTGACCGCGTCGATGCCTTCCGGTGCGGCGACCAGGAAGATGCCCTTGATGCGGCGCGCGCCCGCGCGCTTGAGCATGTCGATGGTGGCGATCAGCGTGCCGCCAGTGGCCAGCATCGGGTCCAGGATCAGCGCATCGCGCTCTTCCAGACGGCCGGTCAGGCGCTCGAAATAAGGCACCGGCTGCAGGGTTTCCTCATCGCGCTGCAGGCCGACCACGCTCACGCGCGCGGCCGGGATCAGCGACAGCACGCCGCTGAGCATGCCCAGGCCGGCACGCAGGATCGGCACCACGGTGATCTTGGCGCCAGCGATGCGCTGCACGGTCACCGGGCCGGCCCAGCCGGGGAGGGTGTGCGGCTCGGTCTCCAGGTCGGCGGTGGCCTCGTAGGCCAGCAGCGTGCCCAGTTCGTTGGCCAGCTCGCGGAAATCCTTGGTGCTGAGCGCGGCGTTGCGCATCAGGCCGATCTTGTGCTGCACCAGCGGGTGGCGCACTTCGACGATCTTCATGGTCGGGAATGGGGTCTGTAGAGAGGCCTCCATTTTGCCGGATCGGCGCTGCGAAGCCCACGCCGGATGCAATGAATGTGCTGAACGGTGTCACCGCCGTGCAACTTTGCGGACATACCGTGCAGACCCATTCTTCACAGGTATGGGGCTCCACCGTGCACATCAAGACTCCGCTGGCCATGGCCATCACCGTGACCCTGGCGCTGGGGGCCGCGGCACCGCTGCAGGCCGCCGGGCAGCAGGCCTTGGCCGCCACCGGCGTGGTTGCCGCCGATGCGGTCGATCTGGACCGCATCGAAGTGCGCGCCCAGCTCGAATCGCAGGTCCGCGCGGTTGATCTGAAGCGCAGCAGCGACGCCATCGAAGACGCGGTGTCCTCCGATGCCCTGGGCCAGTACCCGGACAAGAACGTGGCCGAGTCGCTGCAGCGCCTGCCGGGCATCAGCGTGACCCGCGACCAGGGCGAAGGCCGCTTCGTGGTCATCCGTGGCCTGGATGCCAACCTCAACAGCGTCAGCATCGATGGCATCGCCGTGGGTACCCCGGAAGATTCCAGCCGCGCCGCGCCGCTGGACGTCATTCCCTCCGATTCGACCGAGCGCCTGCGCGTGGTCAAGTCGCCGACCCCGGACATGCCGGGTGACGCCATCGGTGGCGCGGTGCTGGTCGAATCGGCCTCGGCCTTCGACCGCGACGGCCGCAGCCTGCGCGGCAAGATCGAAGCCAGCCACCAGCAGCTGTCCGGCGAGACCAGCCCCAAGGCCTCGTTCAACTACAGCGAAGTGTTCGCCGACACCTTCGGCATCGCACTGGGCGTGAACTACCAGAACCGCAAGTTCGAGTCGGACAACACCGAAGTCGAGTACGACAATCTTGATGGTGACATCGATCCGCAGGACGTGAAGCCGGGTGACGTCACCGCGATCAACCTGCAGAACCGCAAGTACGAGATCGAGCGCAAGCGCATCGGTGCCAACCTCAACATGGACTGGCGCCCGAACGAGGACAGCAAGTACTACCTGCGCACGCTGTACAGCCAGTTCGACGATGCCGAAACGCGCCAGCGCGTGATCTACAACTTCGATGACGCCGACATGGTGGCCACCGGCACCGACCAGTACCGCCTGGACGACCTGCCGGCCGATGCGATCCAGAAGCGCATGCGCTACCGCACCAAGAAGGAAAACACCTTTGCTGCCAGCCTGGGCGGCGAGAACAAGCTGACCAACGCGGTGGTGGACTACAAGATCGGTTACACCCGCACCGAAGAGCGCGTCAACGACGAGATGGAAGCGCGCTTCGAGCTGGATGCCGACGACATGTCCGGCACCCTGGACCAGCGCAGCCGCCTGCCGACCTACACGCTCAGCAGCAACGACTGGATGGACAACGCGAACTACGCGTTCGACCGCTTCGTGATCTCGCCCAAGCAGGTCAACGACGAAGAGCGCAGCGCGCAGGTCAACGTGCGTTTCGACGGCGACAACAGCAGCATCAAGTTCGGCCTGCTCGGCCGCTGGCGCGACCGTGATGTCAACGTGGACGAAAGCGAACTGCGCCGCGGCCCGGACATCGACCTGGCCAGCTGGACGGCCGCCGATCTGGAACACCGCCATGGCGTGATGGGGCAGGGCATGAGCTCGGCCGCGATGCGCAGCTACTGGGCGCAGAACGGCAGCCGCTACACCGCGCGTCCGCAGGACGTGGCCGGCAACGCCGCGACCTCGCTGGAAGAGGATTACACCGCCAGCGAAGACATCTTCGCCAGCTACGCGATGGGCACCTGGGACATCGGATCGCTGCGCATCATCGGCGGCGTGCGCGTGGAGAACACCCGCTTCAAGGCCACCGGCAACAGCGTCGAGCTGGACGACGATGACGGCTACACCGTCAGCCCGGTGGAGGCCAACCGCAGCTACACCAACGTGCTGCCGGGCCTGCACCTGCGCTACGACGCGGCCGACGACTGGGTGCTGCGTGCCTCGGCCAACAAGACGGTCTCGCGTCCGTCCTTCGGTGACATCTCGCCGCGCCGCGCGCTGAACGCCGGTGACGAAGAGCTGCGCCTGGGCAATCCGCAGCTGGATCCCTACGAGTCGAAGAACATCGACCTGTCGGTCGAGAAGTACATCGGCACCACCGGCATCGTCTCGCTGGGCCTGTTCCACAAGTCCATCGATGGCTACATCGTGGAGACCGTGAGCCAGAATGATCCGGCTTACGACGGCCTCGACGTGACCCGCCCGATCAACGGCCGCAAGGCCACCGTGCGCGGCGCCGAGTTCAACTGGCAGCAGCAGCTGGCGTTCCTGCCTGGCGCGCTGGACGGCCTGCTGGTCGGTGCCAGCGGCACCTGGCTGGACACCAAGTTCGATGCCGGCATCGCTGACCGCGAAGGCGAGGAGTTCATGCTGCCGCGTGCCTCCAAGCACGTGTACAGCGCGCACATCGGCTATGAGAAGTACGGCCTGAGCACGCGCCTGGCTGCGGTCTATCGCAGCGAGTACCTGGACACCGTCGGTGCCGGCCGTGCGTTCGACATCTACGTCGCGCCCAACACCCAGCTCGATTTCTCGCTGGACTACAAGTTCACCCCGCGCATCAGCATGTACTTCGAAGCGCAGAACCTGCTCGACAAGCCGCTGGAGCTGTACCAGGGCACCCGTTCGCGCACCCTGCAGATGGAAGAGTACGGCCGCACCTACGCTGTCGGCCTGAAGGTGGCCCTGTGATGGCGCGTGGCATGACCCTGCTGGCAGCCGCGATGGCTGCCTGCCTTGCCGCCGGCTGCACCCCGGCGGCCGCTCCGGCCGGCGCCGATGCCGCCGCGAAGGCCCCGGCCGGGACCGCACGCTCGGTGTCGACCATCGCCGAGGCCTTCCTCAGCCCGATGACGCCGGACGACAACATCGATTCGCCGGCCGCCTGGAAGGCACCGGACGGCAAGACCTGGCTGATCGCCACCGCCAAGGCCACCGACAAGCTGGTGGTGTATGACGGCAGCAATGGCCAGCACCTGCGCGACGTCGGCACCGCCGGCACCGCACTGGGCCAGTTCGATCGCCCCAACGGCATCTCGATCACCGACGACCTGCTGTGGATCGTCGAGCGTGACAACCACCGCGTGCAGGTGTTCTCGCTGCCCGATTTCACCCCGCTGGCGGTGTTCGGTGCCGACGACCTGCGCAAGCCCTATGGCCTGTGGGTCGACCGCCGCGCCGATGGCTACAGCGTCTACGTCACCGATTCCTGGGACAACGGCGAAGACGCACAGGGCAAGGACATCCTGCCGCCGCTGGCCGAGCTGGACAAGCGCGTGCGCCAGTACCACGTGACCCGCGATGGCGCCAAGGTCGAAGCGACCCTGGCCGCCAGCATCGGTGATACCAGCGAAGCCGGCGCACTGCGCGTGGTCGAGTCGATCTGGGGTGACCCGGCCAACGACCGCCTGCTGATCGCCGAGGAAGACGAAACCTACGCGAGCGAGTTCAAGGTCTACACGCTGGCCGGCCGTTTCACCGGCACCACCTTCGGCCGCGATGTGTTCAAGGCGCAGGCCGAAGGCGTGATGCTGCGGACCTGCGGCAAGGACGGCTGGTGGATCACCACCGAACAGGGCAAGCAGCGCAGTGTGTTCCACTTGTTCGACCGCCATACCCTGAAGCCGGTCGGTGCCTTCCAGGGCAACACGGTCGCCAACACCGATGGCATCTGGATGATGCAGCAGCCGAGCCCGCGTTTCCCGCACGGTGCGCTGTATGCCGTGCATGACGACCAGGGCGTGGTGGCCTTCGACTGGGAGGCCATCGCCAAGCAGCTGTCTCTTCCGCTGGAGTGTGGCGCATGAGCCGTCGTTGCATGAACGCCCTTGCGCTGGGCCTGCTGCTGGCGATGCCCGCATTGGGCTTCGCCGCCGCCGAACCGAACACCCAGGTGCCGGTGGGCAGCCATCACTACGCGGCCACCACCGTGCCGGACCGCATCGTCGCCTCGCCGTCGGTTGATCCCAGCCAGGGCTTCGCCGTGGCCTGGCGTACCGATGACAGCGTGCGGGCGCCGCTGCTGGAAATCGCCCTGGCCGGTGATTCGCCGGCCATCGAGGGCATCCGCCAGGTACGCGCGAAGACCCAGGTGCTGAAGACCGAGAACGGTGTGTCGCACCACCATCGCGCCGAGGTTGATGGGCTGAAGCCGGACACTCTGTACGTGTACCGCGTGCAGGGCAATGGCAGCTGGAGTGCCTGGAACCAGCTGCGCACGCTGGGCAAGGCCGGCGAGCCGCTGACCCTGCTGTACTTCGGTGATACCCAGAACAAGAACCTCAGCCATGTCAGCCGCGTGGTGCGTGCCGCGCAGAAGACCGCACCGGAGGCGCGCATGAGCCTGTTCGCCGGTGACCTGGTCAGCGGTGGCGACGGTGCCGATGACAGCGAATGGGGCGAGTGGTTCGCCGCCACCAGCTGGCTGGCGCAGGAAACCCTGGTGGCCCCGGCCATCGGCAACCACGAGTACTTCGAAGAGTTCGAGGACACCCCGCAGGAACGCCGCGTGCTGGGCAGGCACTGGCCGGTGACGTTCGCGCTGCCGGGCAACGGTGCCGCAGCGGCTGCCAGCAGCACCTACTGGTTCGATGTGCAGGACGTGCGCGTGGCCGTGCTCGACGGCACCTCCGCACTCGACCTGGGCACGGCCCAGGCACAGGCGCAGTGGCTGGACAAGGTGCTGGCCAACAACCCGCACCCGTGGACCATCGTGCTGCTGCACCAGCCGTTCTATTCGCCGCGCGAAGGCCGCGAGAACACCGCGCTGCGCGACGTGCTGCTGCCGGTCGTGCGCCGCCACAACGTCGACCTGGTGCTGCAGGGCCACGACCACACCTACGGCCGCCGCGGCGAAGGCGAGGCCGCCACGCCGCAGTACGTGGTGACGGTGGCCGGGCCGAAGCAGTACCGCCTGTCCGACGAGGCACGCCGGACCATGGATCCGGTGGCCGAGGATACCCAGCTGTTCCAGGTGCTGAAGATCGATCCGCAGCACCTGCGCTACGAAGCACGCACCGTGACCGGCCGGTTGTACGATTCCTTCGAGCTGCGCCGCGACGCTGCAGGTACCAAGCAGCGCGTGGAACTGCGCGAAGACCGCATCGCCCCGCGTGACTGCCCGCGTGCGCAGACCGCCAAGGGCCGGGCGGACCGTTGCTGGGAATGAGGAGTGACCGCATGAACACAGCTCGACGCATCGCCCCGCTGGCCGCCCTTGGCGCAGCCCTGTTGCTGGTCGTCGGTGCCGTGACCGCCGCCGACAGCGTGCTGCATCCGTTCCTGGCCGCGCAGCCGAAGCAGGCCCCGGCCGAAGTGAACCTGGCGGTGGAGATCCCGGCTGGCAGCTTCACCAAGTACGAGATCAAGGAAGATGGTCTCGTACACGTGGACCGCTTCCAGTCGATGCCGGTGGCCTATCCGGCCAACTACGGCTCGATGCCGCGCACGCTGGCCGGTGACAACGATCCGCTGGATGCCCTGGTGCTGACCCGCGAACCGCTGCATCCGGGCGTGATCGTGCGCTTCCGCCCGATCGGTTATCTGAAGATGATCGATGGCGGCGAGCACGACGAGAAGGTCATCGGCGTGCCCACCGACAAGGTCGACCCGACCTACGCCAACATCCGCGACCTGTCCGATCTGCCTGAGATCGAACGGCAGCGCATCGAGGCGTTCTTCCGGGTCTACAAGGACCTGCCGGCCGGCCGCAACCCGGTGCAGCTCAATGGCTGGGGCAATGCCGCCGAAGCCCGTGCGCTGATCAGCGAGGCGATGAAGCGCTTCGAAAAGTAGATCCACGCCACGCGTGGATTCACCCCTGCAACGTCTCGATGAATGACTCGGCCTGCAGGCGGTCGCCCAGCACCCGGGCCACCGCCTGCACGGCCGCTTCCTGGTGCTCGGCGCGGATGCCGCCATCGTCATCGTCGTTGAAGAGATCGTCGCCGGCATCCAGATACACGGTGCCGGCCGCCGCCAGCGCCGCCATCAGAGTCGGCAGGTCGTCGGCGAACGTATCGACGTCCCAGCTTCCGCAGCCATGCCGTGCAAACAGAACGCGGCCATCGTCCATGTCGAGGATGAAGGGATCGGCGCCGAGGTCAGCCACGACCAGCCAGTTGGCGGGCCAGTCCTCGATCGGTTCGCCGTCCACGCCGTTCCAGCGGTAACCGGCCTGGTAGCTCCACAGACGCTGCAGCGGGGGCACCCACACCTCAAGCCCGGGAAGGGTGATGCCGGCATGGCCGACCTTGGCGTTGATCTCGCGCCCCAGCGGTCCGACCTGCGCATAGAAGCGGGCCAGCACCGGCGGCAGCGGGAACGGGCCCTGCCAGTCCTGTTCGTGCTGGGCCTGCAGGGGGCCGAAACGGGCGAAGGCAGCGTGCAGGTCATTCATGCGGGGGCGTTCCGGCAACGGGCCCGGCAGCCTAGCAGACGGGCCCTGCGTGCAGTGCCTTCACCGCGGCTGGCTATCATGTGTGCCATCCAGAACGAAGGCGATGCACGTGTCGGTAGCGTTGGTGTGGTTCCGCCGCGATCTGCGGCTGCAGGACAATCCGGCCCTGCAGGCCGCGCTCGATGCCGGCCATGACGTGGTGCCGGTCTATATCCATGCGCCGCAGGAAGAGGGCGAGTGGATGCCTGGCGCGGCGTCGGATGCCTGGCGCCATCGCTCGTTGGCCGCACTCGATGCCGACCTGCGCGCGCGCGGTTCGGCGCTGGTGCTGCGCAGCGGTGAGAGCTTGGCCACGCTGCAGGCACTGATCGAGGAAACCGGCGCCGAGGCGGTGTACTGGAACCGCAAGTACGAGCCGGCCACCCAGCCACGCGACGCCACCATCAAGCGCACGCTGCGCGAGCAGGGCATCGATGTGCAGAGCTGCAACGGCAGCCTGCTGTTCGAACCCTGGGACATCGCCACCCAGCAGGGGCAGCCGTACAAGGTGTTCACCCCGTACTGGCGCAACGTGCTCAGTCACTGGCGCCTGCCCGCGCTGCAGGCCGCGCCGAAGCAGCTGCCGGGGCACGAGGTCCACAGCCTCGCGCTGGAAGAACTGCAGCTGGCGCCCACGCTGGACTGGGACACCGGCTTCTGGGAGCACTGGCAGCCGGGCGAAGCCGGTGCGCTGGAGGCGCTGTCGGTGTTCGAGGATGGCGCCCTGCGCGGCTATCGCGAGCAGCGCGACCTGCCGGACCGGGTAGGTACCTCGCGGATGTCGCCGCACCTGCATTTCGGCGAGATCGCGCCGTGGCGCATCGCCCATGCGCTGGAAGCCCTGCGCAGCGCCGGCACCGATGCCGATATCGATGGCTACCTGCGCCAGCTCGGCTGGCGCGATTTCGCCTATCACCTGCTGCATCACTTCCCGAAGACGCCGAACGAGAACCTCAATCCGCGTTTCGATCGTTTCCCGTGGGCCAACCCCAGCAGTACGCAGCTGCATGACTGGCAGCGCGGCAACACCGGCGTGCCGATCGTCGATGCCGGCCTGCGTGAGCTGTGGCACACCGGCTACATGCACAACCGGGTGCGCATGATCGTCGCCAGCTACCTGTGCAAGCACCTGCGCGCGCACTGGCTGCACGGTGCGCGCTGGTTCTGGGACACGCTGGTCGATGCCGACCTGGCCAACAACACCATGGGCTGGCAGTGGGTGGCCGGTACCGGCGCCGACGCAGCGCCGTATTTCCGGGTGTTCAATCCGGTCACCCAGGCCGAGAAGTTCGATCCGCAGGCGCGCTACATCACGCGCTGGGTGCCGGAACTGGCGGCGCTGCCGGTGAAGGCGCGCTTCGCGCCCTGGCAGCATCCGCTGCTGCTGGCCGACAAGGCGCCGGGCTATCCGCGCACGCCGCTGGTGGATCTGGCCGCAGGTCGCGATGCCGCGCTGGCGGCCTATCGGAGCACGGGTGGCGAGTAAAGCGGGTAGATGAAGGCCGGCTCAGAAAGCTGAATGCAGCACGTCCGGCCTTCACATCCATCATCCCGGCATCGCGCCGGGCTGTATATCCTCCGGGTCGTTCGCACGCCGCACTGGCCGGCATCCAAGGAGACCACCATGATCCGCAACACCACCCGCAATGTCGCCCTGGCCCTGATGACCGCTGCCGCGCTGACGGCGTGCGCCACCGGCGGCTCCTATGTGCAGAGTGACCAGTACGGCAACCCGACCGAGCAGCAGAACCGCACCGGTCGTGGCGCCCTGATCGGTACCGCCGTCGGCGTGGCCGCCGGCCTGCTGAGTGGCAACAGCGCCACCGAGCGTCGCCAGCACGCGCTGGTCGGTGCCGGCATCGGCGCGCTGAGCGGCGCGGCCATCGGCAACTACCAGGACCGCCAGGAGCGCGCCCTGCGTGAGCGCACCGCCAACACCGGCATCGACGTGCAGCGCCAGGGCGACAACATCACCCTGAACCTGCCGGACGGCATCACCTTCGATTTCGGCAAGTCGGCACTGAAGCCGCAGTTCTACGGCTCGCTCAATGGCGTTGCCAGCACGCTGAACGAGTACAACCAGACCATGATCGAAGTGGTCGGCCACACCGACAGCATCGGCAGCGATGCGGTGAACAACCGCCTGTCGAAGGAGCGCGCCGATTCGGTGGCGCAGTACCTGGTGGGGCAGGGCGTGCAGCAGGTCCGCATCGAAACCCTGGGTGCAGGCAAGGCGTATCCGATTGCCGACAACAGCACCGATGCCGGCCGCGCGCAGAACCGTCGCGTGGAAATCCGTGTGATTCCGCTCAAGCAGTAACGCGCAGCGTTACTGCTGTTCCGGCAACGCCGGAACAAAAATGCCGCCCTTGCAGGCGGCATTTTTTGTAGGTGCCGAGCCTTGCTCGGCACGCCATGGAACCGTCCGCCGCATGTCCTGCTCTTGGGTCGGCACGCTCGACGGCTCCGGCTCTGGTAGGCGCCGACCTTGGTCGGCACGCTCTGGCCTTTGTAAAGTCGAGCCATGCTCGACTGCTTTCAGGAAGTCGAGCATGGCTCGACTCTACAAAAAGCGGTCGAGCAAGCTCGACCCCTACCAGGGCACCAGCACATCACCCGGCCGCCGTCGGCCGCACCACGATCTCGTTCACGTCCACATCGCCCGGCTGCTCGATCGCAAACCGCACCGCGCGCCCAATCGCATCGGGCTGCAGGGCGATGGCGCGGTACTGCACCATCGCTTCTGCCGCGACCGGATCAGTGATGGTGTCAGCCAGCTCGCTTTCCACCACGCCCGGATGGATGCAGGTCACCCGCAGCTCGCGGTGCTCCTGGCGCAGGCCCTCTGAAATCGCACGCACCGCGTACTTGGTCGCGCAGTACACCGCTGCCGTCGGCACCACCGACAACGCACCGATCGAGGCGATGTTGATGATCTGCCCCTGGCCACGCGCCTGCATGTGCGGCAGCACGGCGGCGATGCCGTGCAGTACGCCGCGGATGTTGACGTCGATCATCCGGTCCCACTCGTCCACCTTCAACGAGGCCATCGGCGAAAGCGGCATGACGCCGGCGTTGTTGACGATTACATCAATGCTGCCGAATTCCGCCAGCGCGGCGGCGGCGAACGCATCGACCTGCGCGCGCTGGGTCACGTCCAGCGCCTGCACCAGCACCTGCGCACCTTGCCCGCGCAGTTCGTCGGCCAGTGCCTGCAGGCGGTGCACACGGCGCGCGCCGAGCACCAGGCGTGCGCCAGGCTGGGCCAGCGTGTGGGCAATGCCGGCGCCGATGCCGCTGGACGCGCCGGTGATGAGGATGGTTCGGGAAAGGCTCATGGCAGGACTCCTGTACGGATGGAAAGGGTCGGTCTGGACCCGGTGTCGCCACGGTAGATCGCCCGCGTTGTCGCGATAAGATGGCGATTGCCGATCAGCCTGTTAAGGATTGCTAACCAATGTCTGTCGATCTCAATGCCCTTGCCGTGTTCCAGCGGGTGGCCGAGTGCCGCAGCTTCACCGGTGCGGCCGACCAGCTGGGCGTGACCCGGTCCGCGGTCAGCCAGACGATCAGCAAGCTGGAACAGGCGCTGGGCATCGCCCTGGTCCTGCGCACCACGCGCAGCGTCAACCTGACCGATGCGGGGCAGGCACTGCTGGCGTCGGTGCGCCCGGCCCTGGCCGAACTGGACACCGCACTGGAGGCCACGCAACGGCGCCAGGCCGCGGTGTCCGGACAGCTGCGGCTTGCGGTCTCCTCCATCGCCGAAGCCTTCCTCGCTGGGCCACTCCTGGCCAGCTTCGCGGCAAAGCACCCCGCGCTGCAGCTGGACATCATGGTAAGCGACGAGGAATTCGACATCGTCGGCGCAGGCTTCGATGCGGGCGTTCGCTTGGGCGAAGTCATCGCTCAGGACATGGTTGCCGTGCCCGTATCGGCACGGCAGCGGCAGCTGGTGGTGTGCGCGCCGTCGTACCGCGATCAGCACACGCTGCCGGCGCATCCGCGTGAGCTGGCCGAGCATCGCTGCATCGGCTGGCGCAGTGCGCCGGGCAAGGCGCCGTATCGCTGGGAATTCGAGGAGCGCGGCCGAGAGTTCAGCGTCGATGTGCAGCCGGAAATCACCAGCAACGACATGGGCGTGATGGTGCGCCTGGCGCTGGCCGGCGCGGGCATCGCCATCGGCATGGAAGAGACGTGGCGGCCGTGGCTGCAGCGCGGTGAACTGGTGTCACTGCTGGAGCCGTACTGCCCGCGTTTCGCGGGCTTTTTCCTGTATTACCCAAGCCGTCGCCAGGCCGAACCTAAGCTGCGCGCGCTGGTCGAGCACGTATTGGGTTGATGCGCGGTGACGTGCCGGACGGCGGCCGGCACTACCGTCGGTCATGCCGCAGCAGTGACCTTCTCGAGGATGCGCTTGCCACTGCTTTCCAGCGCGGCGTCTTCCTTCTCCTGCTGCTGCCGTGCCAGCTTCGCCGCCGGGCACTGCGCCAGCATGTAGTTGGCGTCGAAGTTGAGCTTCTCCACCAGGAAATCGACGAAGGCACGCACCTTCGGCGAGACCAGGCGGCCGCCGGCAAACACGGCGTTGAAGTCCACCTCCGGCCCGGTCCAGCCGGCCAGCACGCGGCGCACCATGCCCGATTCGACGAACGGCTTGGCCATCACGTCGCCGGTCAGCAGCAGGCCTTCGCCACACACCAGCGCGCCGTTCAACGCCGACATGTCGTTGGCGGTCATCAGTGGCGTCACCGGGAAATCGCGCAGCTCGCCACCGTTCTCGCCCAGCTGCCAGGTGAAGCGCGGCGAATTGCCGGTGTGGTACGGCTTGCGCATGGCCAGGATGCGGTGGAACTGCAGTTCTTCCGGGTGCAGCGGCTCGCCGTAGCGTTCGATGTAGGCCGGGCTGGCAAACACCTGCGTACGCAGGCTGCCGAGCTTCCGCGCGACCAGGTTGGAATCGGGCAGGGCGCCGACGCGCAGCGCAAGATCGGCTTCGCCTGCAATCAGGTCCAGCTTTTCGTTGCCCAGGTGCATGTCCAGGCGGATTTCCGGGTACTGCGCATGGAACTGGCCCAGCAGCGGCGCGATCCAGGTGATGCCGATGGCGTAGGGCACGGTGAAGCGCAGCCAGCCACGCGGGCCGGACTGCAACTGGCTCACCGCGCTCTCGGCTTCTTCCAGTTCGCGTGCGATGCGCTGGCAATGCTCGTGATAGATCGAACCGGCTTCGGTGAGGCCGAGGCGGCGCGTGGTCCGATGCAGCAGGCGCGCACCCAGGCGCGTTTCCAGCTCCTGCACTTTGCGGCTGACCGTGGTCTTGGGCAGGCCGAGCGATTTGGCAGCGGCAATGAAGCTGCCTTGCTCGACCACCTTGACGAAGATCAGCGTCTCGTTGAGATCGTGGGACATGGTCGGGATCCTGGACGGCGGGGATGGGACAATCGTGACAGATCGATTGGACCGGGGACGGGATGATTATTCCCCTTAATCCGGACTAATCAAGTAAAGGTTTGAGGTCTATCGTGGCGCCATTCGTGAAATGGAGCTCGTCCCCCATGAGCCTGCGCAACATTCTTGACCACTTCCGGCGTGCCGGCCAGAACGCTCTGGACCAGGCCATGACCGTGGAAGCTCGCCCCAGTTCCTTGGTACACAAGGATTTCCGGGAGTTCACCGCGCCCGTCCGTAGCCAGCGCGGCAGTTCGATCCGTCTGGTCCCCCGCCAGGGCGACCGACTGCGTCGAATTGGGACTATCCCGGATTTGGGAGGAAATGTCCCGTGAATGGGATTCTGACGCCCGAAGTCCTGGTCCTTGGCGGCACCGGTGCCGTCGGCCAGGGCGTGGTCGGTGCCCTGCTGGAGGCCGGCAGTCCGGTCCTGGTGGTGGGGCGCGACCCGGGCCGACTGGCGGCACTGCACGAGCTGTTCGCCGATGAGCCCGGCCTGCAGACGATGCTGGGTTCGCTCAGCGACGACGGCTCGGCACGGGTGCTGGCCGAACGCGTGGCGCAGCGTCCGCGCCCGCTGGCCGCCGTGGTCGCGGCGATGGGCGGCCCGTACAACCGCGGCCGTGTCATCGACCGCAGTGGCGATGCCCTGCTGGGTGCAATGCAGGCCGACCTGATGCCGCACGCCCACGCGGTGCGCCACCTGCTGCCGCTGCTGCAGGACAACCCGCACGCCCGCCGCTACGTGATGATCGGCAGCCCCGCCGGTGCCAAGCCCTGGGCTGGCTACGGTGAAACCTCGATCACCACCGCCGCGCTGCGCATGTACGCGCAGGTCGTGCACCAGGAAGCGCAGGCACTGGGCGTGCGTGCGCAGATGCTGGAAGTGTGCAGCCCCGTGTGCACCCCGGCCAATGCGGCCAACGCCTGCATCGAGTGGCCCAGCTCGCTGCTGGTCGGCCGCCGCGTGGTGTCCCTGCTCGATGGATGCCGCGACAACCGCGCCATCGTCCGCTGCGACAGCAGCGATGCGGAACTGCCGCGCGGCCTGTTGAACCTCGACCTGCCACCGCTGTGGCGCGACACCGCAGGCGTTGCTTGACCTCAACCATCGTTGAGGTCGCAGGCTACGCCGCCGTTTCACCGATCTTCGATTTACACGCACTACCACCCCTTCCGTACGGATGCATGCCATGACTTCCCCCAACACCACCCCACATCGTTTCAGCCGTCGCCTGGCGATGGCCGGCGTGTCGATCCTCGCAGCCGCGGTGCTGGCCGCCTGCAGTGGCGGCCATGCCGAAGAGGCCGGCGCGCCGCCGCCGCCGCAGGTCAGTGCCGCCCCGGTGCTGGTCAAGCCGATCAGCCAGTGGGACGAGTTCAGCGGCCGCGTCGAGGCCGTGCAGAGCGTCGAACTGCGCCCGCGCGTCTCCGGCTACATCGACAAGGTCAACTACGTGGAAGGCGAAGAAGTGAAGAAGGGCGCCGTCCTGTTCACCATCGACGCCCGCAGCTACCAGGCCGAGTACGATCGCGCCGCCGCCGAACTGGCCCGCGCCCGCACCCAGGCCAGCCTGGCCCGCAGCGAGTCCGAGCGTGCCAAGCGCCTGTCCGAGCAGCAGGCCATCTCCACCGAGACCGCCGAACAGCGTCGCGCCGCGGCCGACCAGTCCGGTGCCGCGGTGCAGGCCGCGCAGGCCGCACTGGATGCCGCCCGCCTCAACCTGGAATTCACCAAGGTGCGCGCGCCCATCGACGGCCGTGCCGGTCGCGCGATGGTCACCGCCGGCAACCTGGTCACCGCCGGCGACAGCGCCAGCGTGCTGACCACGCTGGTCTCGCTGGACACGGTGTTCGTGTACTTCGATGCCGACGAAAGCACCTTCCTGCGCTACGCCCAGATGGCCCGCAAGGGTGAACGCCCGAGCGAGCGTGACAGCGAACTGCCGGTGAAGGTCGGCCTGTCCGGTGAAGAGGGTTACCCGCACACCGGCAAGGTCGACTTCCTCGACAACCAGGTGGCCCGCAGCACCGGCACCATCCGCGTCCGCGCGCTGCTGGACAACGCCGACCGCCAGTTCACCCCGGGCCTGTTCGCCCGCGTGCAGCTGCTCGGCAGCGGCCAGTTCCAGGCCATGCTGATCGACGACAAGGCCGTGCTGACCGACCAGGACCGCAAGTACGTGTACGTGGTCGACAAGGATGGCAAGGCCCAGCGCCGCGACATCCAGCTCGGTCGCACCGCCGAAGGCCTGCGCATCGTCGAGAGCGGCCTGGCCGCGGGTGACAAGGTCATCATCGACGGCGTGCAGAAGGTCTTCATGCCGGGCATGCCGGTGCAGGCCAAGGCGGTGGCGATGCAGCCGCCGGCCGCTGCACCGGGCCGCGATGCCACCGCCGCCCTGAACCACTGATCCGCCGTCTCCTGATCCAAGTTTCCGCTTAGCTGCCGGCGCCAGCGGCAGCCTTCCCTGCCTTCGTCATTTTGACGAGGGGCAGGGCGGCTGTTGCCCGTCGGCGGCATTTCCCAGGAATTCCTCCATGGACTTTTCCCGTTTCTTCATCGACAGGCCGATCTTCGCGGCGGTGCTGTCGATCGTGATCTTCGCCGCCGGCCTGATCTCGATCCCGTTGCTGCCGATCGGCGAGTACCCCGAAGTGGTGCCGCCGTCGGTGGTCGTGCGCACGGTCTACCCGGGCGCCAACCCCAAGGTCATCGCTGAAACCGTGGCCACCCCGCTGGAAGAGGCGATCAACGGCGTCGAGGGCATGATGTACCTCAAGTCGGTGGCCGGCTCCGATGGCGTGCTGCAGATGACCGTCACCTTCCGCCCGGGCACCGACCCGGACGCGGCGGCGGTGAAGGTGCAGAACCGCGTGGCGCAGGCGCAGGCGCGTCTGCCCGAGGACGTGCGCCGGCAGGGTGTGACCACCCAGAAGCAGTCGCCGACCTTCCTGATGGTGGTGCACCTGACCTCGCCCAATGGCAAGTACGACACCCTGTACCTGCGCAACTACGCCCGCCTGCACGTCAAGGACGCGCTGGCCCGTATCCCGGGCGTGGGTGATGCGCAGATCTTTGGTGGCGGTGACTACGCCATGCGCGCCTGGCTGGACCCGGACAAGGTGGCCTCGCGCGGCCTGACCGCCAGCGACGTGGTCGCCGCCATGCGCGAGCAGAACGTGCAGGTCTCGGCCGGCCAGCTCGGTGCGGAACCGCTGCCCAACAGCCAGTTCCTCACCCTGATCAACGCCCAGGGCCGCTTGAAGTCCGAGAAGGAATTCGGCGACATCGTGCTCAAGAGCGGCACCGATGGCGAGATCGTGCGCCTGGCCGATGTGGCCCGCGTGGAACTGGGCGCTGGCGACTACACCCTGCGCTCGCAGCTGGACGGCAAGAACGCGGTGGGTATCGGCATCTTCCAGGCACCGGGCGCCAACGCGCTGGAAATCCGTGATGCGGTCATCGGCACCATGGACGAGATGCAGAAGACCATGCCGGCCGACGTGAAGTACGAGGCGGTGTATGACACCACCATCTTCGTGCGTGACTCGATCAAGGCCGTGGTGTCCACCCTGCTTGAAGCCATCGCCCTGGTGGTGCTGGTGGTGATCCTGTTCCTGCAGACCTGGCGTGCCTCGATCATTCCGCTGATCGCCATGCCGGTGTCGGTGGTGGGTACCTTCGCCGCGCTGTACCTGCTGGGCTTCTCGATCAACACGCTGAGCCTGTTCGGCCTGGTGCTGGCGATCGGCATCGTGGTCGACGATGCGATCGTGGTCGTCGAAAACGTTGAACGCAACATCGAGGAAGGCCTCACCCCGCTCGCGGCGGCCCACCAGGCCATGCGCGAAGTGTCCGGCCCGATCATCGCGATCGCGCTGGTGCTGTGCGCCGTGTTCGTGCCGATGGCCTTCCTGTCCGGCGTCACCGGTCAGTTCTACAAGCAGTTCGCGGTCACCATCGCCATCTCCACGGTGATCTCGGCCATCAACTCGCTGACCCTGTCGCCGGCCCTGGCCGCGCGCCTGCTGAAGCCGCACGGTGCAGCGAAGGATGCGCCGACGCGCCTCATCGACCGCCTGTTCGGCTGGGTGTTCCGTCCGTTCAACCGCTTCTTCAAGTCCAGCTCGGAGAAGTACGAGCGTGGTGTCTCGAAGATCCTCGGCCGTCGTGGCGCGGTGTTCGTGGTCTACGCGATCCTGCTGGTTGGTACCGGCCTGGTCTTCAAGGTGGTGCCGCCGGGCTTCATCCCGACCCAGGACAAGCTGTACCTGATCGCCGGCGTGAAGCTGCCGGAAGGTTCGTCGATCGCGCGTACCGATGAAATGCTGCGCAAGGTCGCCAAGATCGCCCAGGAAACCGATGGCGTTGCCCACACCATTTCGTTCCCGGGCCTGAACGCGCTGCAGTTCACCAACACGCCCAACACCGGCGTGGCGTTCATTCCGCTCAAGCCGTTCGCCGAGCGTCATGGTCGTACCGCTGCGCAGATCAACGCCGAGATCAACCAGAAGATCGCCGGGCTGCAGGAAGGGTTCGCCTTCGCGATGATGCCGCCGCCGATCCTCGGTCTGGGCAACGGCAACGGCTACCAGATGTTCATCCAGGACCGAGGCAACCTGGGCTATGGCGCGCTGCAGAATGCCGTGCAGGCGATGCAGGGCACCGTCGCGCAGACCCCGGGCATGGCCTTCCCGATCACCAGCTACCAGGCCAACGTGCCGCAGCTGGATGCGGAAGTGGACCGCGTGAAAGCCAAGGCCCAGGGCGTGCAGCTCACCGAGCTGTTCGACACCCTGCAGACCTACCTGGGTTCGGCCTACGTCAACGACTTCAACCAGTTCGGTCGTACCTGGCAGGTGATCGCCCAGGCCGACGGCCCGTTCCGCGAGAGCGTCGAAGACATCGGCAAGCTGCGTACCCGCAATGATCGCGGCGAGATGGTGCCGATCGGTTCGATGGTCACCATCAAGCAGACCTTCGGCCCGGACCCGGTGCTGCGCTTCAACGGCTACCCGGCCGCCGACCTGGCTGGTGAAGCCGACCCGCGCCTGCTGTCCTCGGCCGAAGCGATGAACAAGCTGACCGAGATCGCCGGCAAGGTGCTGCCGGTGGGCATGACCACTGAATGGACCGACCTGAGCTACCAGCAGGCCACCCAGGGCAAGGCTGCCTTCATCGTGTTCCCGGTGGCGATCATGCTGGCCTTCCTGGTGCTGGCGGCGCTGTACGAAAGCTGGTCGCTGCCGCTGGCGGTGATCCTGATCGTGCCGATGACCCTGCTGTCGGCCCTGTTCGGTGTGTGGATGACCGGTGGTGACAACAACGTGTTCGTGCAGGTCGGCCTGGTGGTGCTCATGGGCCTGGCGTGCAAGAACGCGATCCTGATCGTCGAGTTCGCCCGCGAACTGGAAATGGGCGGCAAGGGCATCGTCGAAGCGGCGTTGGAAGCCTGCCGCCTGCGCCTGCGTCCGATCGTGATGACCTCCATCGCGTTCATCGCCGGCACCGTGCCGCTGGTGCTGTCCCATGGTGCAGGCGCCGAAGTGCGCTCTGTCACCGGCATCACGGTGTTTGCCGGCATGCTGGGCGTGACCCTGTTCGGTCTGTTCCTGACCCCGGTGTTCTACGTGGCCCTGCGCAAGTTCGTCACCCGCAACGGCGGTGGCCAGCTCGTGCAGCACGGCCGTGGCGTAGCAGCCCGGCGGCAGGGCGAACGACAGCTCCAGCACGTCAGCCGCCAACCACTGGTGCTGCAGCAGGGCCGGACGCAGGCGCAGCGCGCGGCGCTCCTGCTTCAGGCGCGCGCCTTCCAGGCCGGTGCGCAGCGCCTGCGATTCCTCATCGTCCAGCGCCGACAGTTCCAGCGCGCGGGCGGCGTCGGCACTGCGCAGCTCGCCCTCGCCCCACAGCGGCGCGCTGGGGTGGATGTCGAAGCGGGCCAGGCGCTCGGCCAGCACATCGGTGTACGGCTCCGGGCCGAACACGCTGCGGCTGCCATCGAGCATCCACACCTCGCCGTCCAGCGGCTGGTCCCAGCTGCCCTGCTCCACGCGCGCGGCCAGCACGCGATTGAACAGCGCCGAGCGGGCAGCCGACAGCAGCAGCGAACGCTGGTCCTGGCGCATGCGCCGGCCACCGAACATCGCCAGCGCGGCCGGCACGTTGCCACCGTCGCGACCGAAACGCTGTTCACCGAACCAGTTCGGCAGGCCACGCGTGGCGATCTGCTGCAGTCGCTCATCGATGGCCGCGGCATCGCCCTGCACGTCGCGCAGCACCAGCTTGAAGCGGTTGCCGGCCAGTGCACCGCGCTGCAGCTTGCGGTTATGCCAGGTGGCTTCCAGCACTTCGATCTCGTCGCTGGCCAGCGTGGTCAGGTCCGGGGCGATGCGCTTGGGCAGGTGCACGCTGAATCGCTGGGTGGTGACCGCGTTGCGGTCCTTCATGCCGGCGTAGCTGACGCCCATTTCCGGCAGGCCGGCCCACTTCGCCAGCACCTTCGCCACGTGCACCGTGTTGGCGCCGCGCTTGCGGATGTGCAGCAGCAGGTGCTCGCCTTCACCGGTGGCTTCGAAGGCCGGCAGTTCGTCGACCTGGAAATCCTCCGGCGTGGTGCGGATGCGCGCGCTCAGCAGCGGCGCGCCAAAGGCCAGCGGCAACGGAATCATGCCGCCACCAGCAGGACCACGGCCTGCGCGGCGATGCCCTCGCCACGGCCGGTGAAGCCGAGCTTCTCCGAGGTGGTGGCCTTGACGCTGACCGCGTCCAGCGGCAGCTGCAGCAGGCCGCCGATGCGTTCACGCATGGCCAGCGCATGCGGGCCGACCTTGGGCCGCTCGCAGATGACGGTGATGTCGGTGTTGCCGACGCGCCAGCCGCGTTCGCGCAGCAGGCTGTCGCAATGGCGGACGAAATCACTGCTGTCGGCGCCCTTCCAGCGGTCGTCGCTGGGCGGGAAGTGCTGGCCGATGTCGCCCAGCGCGATGGCGCCGAGCATGGCATCGCACAGCGCGTGCAGGATGACGTCGCCATCGCTGTGGGCCAGCACGCCGCAGCTGTGCGCCACGCGGATGCCGCCGAGCATGATGTGGTCGCCTTCACCGAAGGCATGGACGTCGTAGCCCTGGCCGATGCGGACGGGCGGGAACGGAGCGGTGCTCATGGATGCAACCCTTGCAGCAGGGCCGCGCGGGCGATCAGCCGGCGCGGCGGGAAAGTACGAATTCGAAACGGTCGAGGTCGGCCGGCGTGGTGACCTTGAAATTGTCCTCGCTGCCTTCCACCAGCAGCGGACGCTGGCCCTGGCGCTCCATGGCCATGGCATCGTCGGTGACGTCGACACCGCTGGCGGCCGCAGCGGCCAGCGCGCGGATGAGCTGGTGGCGACGGAACAGCTGCGGCGTCAGCGCGCGCCACAGGCGCTCGCGCGGTTCGGTGCCGTCGATGCCACCATCATCGCCGGCACGCTTGAGGGTGTCGCGCACGGGCGCGGCAAGGATCGCGCCGACCGGGTCGGCACGCCCCACTTCCAACAGGCGACCGAGGTCAGCCAGCGACAGATTGGGCCGCGCGGCATCGTGCACCAGCACGAACTCGTCGGCACGCACGCTGTCCGGCAGGGCCTGCAGACCGGCCAGCACCGAGGCGGCGCGGGTCGCACCGCCGATGCAGGTCAGCACCGGCTTGCCGGACCACTCGGTCCAGCCCGGCCAATCCGCATCGTCCTCGCCGATGACCACCATCGCCCCGGCCACCGCCGGGTGCGCCAGCAGCGCACCCAGGGTGTGGGCGAGCAGGATCTGCCCGCCCGCCTGCAGGTACTGCTTGGGCAGCGGCGCGCCGAAACGGGTGCCGCGCCCGGCAGCCGGGACGACCGCCCAGATGGCCGCGCTCACGGCACGTCCGCCGGGTGGTCGCCGACCTGCGCCGCGACCGGTGCAGCCTGCGCCGGACGGCCCGGCGCATCCTCCACCACGCGGTAGAACTTCTCGCCGGGCTTGATCATGCCCAGCTCGCTGCGCGCGCGTTCTTCGATGGCGGCCTGGCCTTCCTTGAGGTCCTTCACTTCAGCAGCCAGCGCGTCGTTGCGCTGCTGCAGACCTTCATTGTCCCGCTCCTGGTTGGCGACCTGGGCTTCGAGCATCATCACTTCACCCGAATTGCCCGGGCCGAACCAGAAACGGTACTGCAGCCATGCCAGCAGCAGGGCCAGCAGCAACAGCAGCCAGCGCCAGTCGCGCATGGGCTCAGCGCTTCAGCGACACGAACGCGTCACGACCGGCGTAACGCGCGCTGGCGCCGAGGGCTTCCTCGATGCGCAGCAGCTGGTTGTACTTGGCCACGCGATCGCTGCGGCACAGCGAACCGGTCTTGATCTGGGTGGCGGTGGTGGCCACCGAGATGTCGGCGATGGTGGTGTCTTCGGTTTCGCCCGAACGGTGCGAGACCACGGCGGCGTAGCCGGCACGGTCGGCCATGGCGATCGCTTCCAGGGTTTCGCTCAGGGTGCCGATCTGGTTGACCTTGATCAGGATCGCGTTGGCGGTGCCCGAGTCGATGCCTTCCTGGAAGATCTTCGGGTTGGTGACGAACAGATCGTCGCCCACCAGCTGCACCTTCTTGCCGATGCGGTCGGTCAGCAGCTTCCAGCCGGCCCAGTCGTTCTCGGCCAGGCCGTCTTCGATCGTGATGATCGGGTACTGCGCGGCCCAGTCGGCCAGGAAGTCGACGAACTGCTCGGAGGTCAGGCGCTTGTTCTCGCCCACCAGGTTGTACTTGCCGTTCTCGAAGAACTCGCTGGAGGCGACGTCCAGGCCCAGCAGCACGTCTTCACCGGCGGTGTAGCCGGCCTTGCCGATGGCTTCCAGGATGGTGTCCAGCGCTTCGACGTTGCTGCGGAAGTCCGGCGCGAAGCCGCCTTCGTCGCCCACGGCGGTGCTCAGGCCGTGGCTCTTCAGCACGGACTTCAGCGAATGGAAGATTTCGGTGCCGGCGCGCAGGGCTTCTGAGAACGAGGTGAAGCCCACCGGCAGCACCATGAATTCCTGGAAGTCGACGTTGTTGTCGGCGTGGGCGCCGCCATTGATGATGTTCATCATCGGCACCGGCAGCGACGGGGTCGCACCGGTCTTGGCGGCCAGATACTGCCACAGAGCCTGCTTGCTGGAAGCGGCGGCGGCATGTGCGGCGGCCATCGACACGGCCAGCAGCGCATTGGCGCCCAGGCGGCCCTTGTTCTCGGTGCCGTCCAGATCGATCAGGCGACGATCCAGGCCGGCCTGGTCGACGGCTTCGAAGCCCTTCAGTGCACTGGCGATGGCGCCGTTGACGTTCTCGACGGCCTTGCGCACGCCCTTGCCCAGGTAACGGGTCTTGTCGCCGTCACGCAGCTCGACCGCTTCCTTGGTGCCGGTCGAGGCGCCGGAGGGAACCGCGGCGCGACCGAACGAACCGTCCTCCAGGATGACTTCGGCTTCCAGCGTGGGGTTGCCACGGCTGTCGAGGATTTCACGGGCGTGGATGCTGCGGATCGTACTCATGAGCGGACCGGTTACCTGTCTGGAGGAGGGAATGCGACAAATGTGAAATGCCGCGTGATTATCCCCGGCTGCCCGCCGCTTGCCAAATGGTGTCGTTGGCCACGACCGGATCGGCCCCCTGCACCAGCAGCGGCACCGCGATCAGCAGGCCGAGCAGCGCCAGCAGCAACGCCGCCACCGCAGCCATGCCACGGCCACGCTGCGTGCGCCAGGCCAGTACCGAGGCCACGCCGCTGCCGAGCGCGGACAGCGCCAGCACGGCCATCGCCAGCATCAGGAGCCACTGCTTCGAGGCCAGCGCGTGGTTGCCGTCGCCCGGCATGCCGATCGCAGACAGGAAAACCATGAGCCCTGCCCCCAGGGCGGCCCAGGCGAGCACGGCAAGACCCAGCGCGCAGGCGCCCCAGGGCCAGGGTCGGCGCGGCACGCGCGCGGAAGAGGTCAGGCTCATCGGGAGCACGCTCGTCATTTGAATGGGTACCGCATGAATGGGCGCAGGGGCCACGGACGAAACATCACAGCTGGGCAAGCAGCGTCCACGCCAGCAGGATGGAAGGCACGACCAGCAGCACCGCGGCCAGCGCAGCGCCGACGCGCGCGCGTTGCAGCCGCCAGCCCAGCACGGTGCTTGCGGTACTGGCCGCATACATCACGACAGCCGCGCAGAAGGCAACCTTGAACATCATGGCCTGCCAGTGCGGGGCCGCACCATCGCCCGGCATGCGCATGCCGGCAGCGCCCAGCAGCACGGCGTAGCCGAATGCCGCCCAGGTGAGCAGGCCCAGCGCCAGCGCCAGCCAGCCCCACGGCCAGCGGCGCCAATGCCGCCGGCGACGCTGGGCTTCCAGCGCCGCCCACGGGTCAAGACTCACGCAAAGCGCGAGAAACCGTGCTTCTTGGTCACCGCGTCGAGCTCCATCAGGGTCTCGAGCAGGGCTTCCATCTGGTCCAGCGGCCACGCGTTCGGGCCATCGGACAGTGCCTTGGACGGATCCGGATGGGTCTCGGCAAACAGGCCGGAGATGCCCACTGCCACCGCCGCGCGTGCCAGCACCGGCACGTGTTCGCGCTGGCCACCGGAACTGGTGCCCTGCCCGCCCGGCAGCTGCACCGAATGGGTGGCATCGAACACCACCGGGCAGCCGGTATCACGCATCACCGCCAGCGAACGCATGTCGCTGACCAGGTTGTTGTAGCCGAAGCTGGCGCCACGCTCGCAGACCATGATCTGCTCGTTGCCGGTGGACTTGGCCTTCTCGACGACCGGCTTCATGTCCCACGGCGCCAGGAACTGGCCCTTCTTGATGTTGACCGGCTTGCCGGCCGCGCACACCTTGCGGATGAAATCGGTCTGGCGGACCAGGAACGCCGGGGTCTGCAGCACGTCCACCACCGAGGCCACTTCGTCCATCGGGGTGTATTCGTGCACGTCGGTCAGCACCGGCACGCCGATCTGCTTCTTCACTTCGGCCAGCACCTTCAGGCCTTCTTCCATGCCCGGGCCACGGAAGGCGGTGCCCGAGGTACGGTTGGCCTTGTCGAAGCTCGACTTGAAGATGAAGTTGACGCCGAGGCGATCGGTGATCTCCTTCAGCTTGCCGGCGGTATCGAGCTGCAGCTGCATCGACTCGATCACGCAGGGGCCGGCGATCAGGAACAGGGGCTGGTCCAGCCCGACCTCGAATCCACACAGTTTCATGGCGTTTCCTTGTTGTCCGCTACGCCGGCAGAACCGGCGTGCTGGGGTTGAAGCATGCAGGATGGGGGCCGAAGCCCCCCTTCACAAGTCAGGCGCGGGCTTCGGCCAGCAGTGCGCCGCCGGCCTTGCGCTCACGCGCGGCACGGATGAAACCGATGAACAGCGGGTGGCCATCGCGCGGCGTGGACAGGAACTCCGGATGCGCCTGGCAGGCCAGGAACCACGGGTGCGCGTCACGCGGCAGCTCGACCACTTCCACCAGGGTGTCGTCCATCGACTTGCCCGAGATCACCAGGCCGGCATCTTCCAGCTGGGTGCGGTAGCGGTTGTTGAACTCGTAGCGGTGGCGGTGGCGCTCGGAGACCACGTCCTTGCCATACAGCTCACGGGCCAGGGTGCCCGGCTTCAGGCGCTGCTCCTGCAGGCCCAGGCGCATGGTGCCGCCCAGGTCGCTCTTGTCGTCGCGCTTCTCGACGTCGCCGGTGGCGGTGCGCCATTCGGTGATCAGGCCGATCACCGGGTCCGGCGACTGGCGGTCGTTCTCGGTGCTGTTGGCGTTCTCCAGGCCCAGCACGTGGCGCGCGTAGTCGACCACGGCCGCCTGCATGCCGTAGCAGATGCCGAAGTACGGCACGCTGTTCTGGCGGGCGAACTGCGAGGTCAGCACCTTGCCTTCGAAACCACGGTCACCGAAGCCGCCCGGCACCAGGATGCCGTCGACGTCGGCCAGCGCGGCCATGTCGGTGCCTTCCAGGTCCTGCGCTTCCAGCCACTTCAGGTTGACCTTGGTGCGCTGGCGCAGGCCGCCGTGCTTGAGGGCTTCGCCGACCGACTTGTAGGCGTCCTGATGGTCGACGTACTTGCCGACCACGGCAATGGTCACTTCATCCAGCGGGTGCAGGGTCGCGTCGACCGCGTCCTCCCACATCGACAGGTCGACCGGGCCGACCTTGTCGGCCAGCTTCAGCTGGTTGACCACGATCTCGTCCAGGCCCTGCGCGTGCAGGCCCGACGGAATGCGGTACAGCACGTCGACGTCCGGCACGCTGATGACGGCGCGCTCGGACACGTTGGTGAACTGGGCGATCTTGCGGCGCTCCGAATCCGGCACGGCCTGCTCGGAACGGCACAGCAGCACGTCCGGCTGGATGCCGATCGAGCGCAGCTCCTTCACCGAGTGCTGGGTCGGCTTGGTCTTCAGCTCACCGGCGGCGCCGATGTACGGCACCAGGGTGAGGTGCATGAACAGCGCCTTCTCCGGGCCGCGCTCGGTGCGCACCTGGCGGATCGCTTCCAGGAACGGCAGCGATTCGATGTCACCCACGGTACCGCCGATCTCGACCAGGGCCACGTCGTAGCCTTCGGTGGCCTCGTCGATGCAGCGGCGGATTTCATCGGTGATGTGCGGGATGACCTGCACGGTGGCGCCCAGGTAGTCGCCGCGGCGCTCCTTGCGGATGACGTTCTCGTAGATGCGGCCGGTGGTGACCGAGTTCTTGCGGCTCAGGCGGGTACGCACGAAGCGCTCGTAGTGGCCCAGGTCGAGATCGGTCTCGGCGCCGTCGTCGGTGACGTAGACCTCACCGTGCTGGAACGGGCTCATGGTGCCCGGGTCGACGTTGATGTACGGGTCGAGCTTCATCATCGTGACCTTCAGGCCACGCGCTTCGAGGATGGCGGCCAGTGACGCAGCGGCAATACCTTTGCCGAGCGAGGACACCACGCCGCCGGTTACGAAAATCAAGGGAGTCATGGCTGCAAGCATCCTGTCTGGAAATGGAAAACGGCAGCGCCACGCCTGCCCGAGGGGCGGGCGTGGAGCAGAAAGGGGGTTTTCCGGTTCGCTGGGGCAGCGAGGGAGGCGCGGGGCCGGTCGGCGGCAGGCGCCGGACGGGGACCATCGTGCGAGGTCGGGGCGGCCGTGCCGGCCGATTCGACCGTCACCTGCGACCCGCATTGCTGGAGGCCACGCATGGCCGGTCCAGCCCATTCGCAAATGGTGGACACGCACTACTCCCGGAAAGCCATAGTTTACAGATAGATGGCCGCCAACCCAAGGGGCAGATGGCGTCACCACTAAAAGAAAACGCCCCGCAGTGCGGGGCGTTCAGGGGCCAGAGCCTTGCGGCAGAAGCCTCGGCGGCGGACGCCTTACTTCTTCTTCCGCGCTTCCTCTTCTTCTTCCTGCTGCGGGACCGGCTGGCCTTTGGCCTTCATTTCGGCATTGGCCTGGGCGCGGCGCTTGGCCTTGGCATCCGCCTCGGACTGCGCGGCCTTGTCCGCCTGGTCACCCTGCTGCGGGGCCGACGGGCCTGCGTTCTGCGCCATCACCAGCGGCACTGCAACGGCGGCAGCGGCCAGAATCGCAATGGTCAGCAACTTCTTCATGGAGTCCTCCTCGCGTATGGCTTGGACATGGGGGCGCCGGCGTTCAGATTCCAGCGACTGTCATTTTACCCCCTCCCCGGCGCCGAGGCTGAACCGCAGGCGTGCAAAATTCCCGTCCACGCCGCACACTTGCGCGTCGCTCCGCGCTTTGAAGATAGATGAACGCACGCTATAACGCCGCCGATATTGAAGTCCTGTCCGGCCTTGACCCGGTCAAGCGCCGTCCTGGCATGTACACCGACACCGCGCGCCCAAACCACCTGGCGCAGGAAGTGATCGACAACTCGGTGGACGAGGCCCTCGCCGGCCACGCCCGCTCGATCGAGATCACCCTGTACAAGGACGGCAGCGTGGAGGTCAGCGATGACGGCCGCGGCATGCCGGTGGACATCCATCCGGAAGAAAAGATCCCGGGCGTCGAGCTGATCCTGACCCGCCTGCACGCGGGCGGCAAGTTCAACAACAACAACTACACCTTCTCCGGCGGCCTGCACGGCGTGGGCGTCAGCGTGGTCAACGCGCTGTCCACCCTGGTCGAAATCCACATCAAGCGCGACGGTGCCGAGCATCGCATCACCTTCCGCGATGGCGACCGCGCCTCGCCGCTGGAAGTGGTCGGCAGCGTCGGCAAGAAGAACACCGGTACCCGCCTGCGCTTCTGGCCGGACCCGAAGTACTTCGATACGCCGAAGTTCGCCGTGCGTGCGCTCAAGCACCTGCTGCGCGCCAAGGCCGTGCTGTGCCCGGGCCTGACCGTGAAGCTGACCGACGAAGCCACCGGCGAAGTCGACACCTGGTACTACGAAGACGGCCTGCGCGACTACCTGAAGATGGAACTGGGCGACCGCGAGTCGCTGCCGGCCGATCTGTTCGTCGGCAACCTGAAGAAGGACACGGAAATCGTTGACTGGGCCGTGGCCTGGCTGCCGGAAGGCGAGCTGGTGCAGGAAAGCTACGTCAACCTGATTCCCACCGCCCAGCACGGCACCCACGCCAACGGCCTGCGGACCGGCCTGACCGAAGCGCTGCGCGAGTTCTGCGACTTCCGCAACCTGCTGCCGCGCGGCGTCAAGCTGGCCCCGGAAGACGTGTGGGACCGCGTGTCGTTCGTACTGTCGCTGAAGATGACCGACCCGCAGTTCAGCGGCCAGACCAAGGAACGCCTGTCCTCGCGCCAGGCCGCCGGTTTCGTCGAAGGCGCCGCCCACGATGCCTTCAGCCTGCTGTTGAACCAGAACGTGGAGCTGGGCGAGAAGATCGCGCAGATCGCCATCGAGCGCGCCAGTGCGCGCCTGAAGACCGAGAAGCTGGTCGTCCGCAAGAAGGTCACCCAGGGCCCGGCCCTGCCCGGCAAGCTGGCCGACTGCATCAGCCAGGACCTGTCGCGCACCGAACTGTTCCTGGTGGAAGGTGACTCGGCAGGCGGCAGCGCCAAGCAGGCCCGCGACAAGGACTTCCAGGCGATCCTGCCGCTGCGCGGCAAGATCCTCAACACCTGGGAAGTGTCGTCCAACAGCGTGCTGGCCTCGGAAGAAGTGCACAACCTGGCCGTGGCCATCGGCTGCGACCCGGGCAAGGAAGACATCGCCGGCCTGCGTTACGGCAAGGTCGTCATCCTCGCCGACGCCGACTCGGATGGCCTGCACATCGCCACCCTGCTGACCGCGCTGTTCCTCAAGCACTTCCCGGCGCTGGTCGATGCCGGCCATGTGTTCGTGGCGATGCCGCCGCTGTTCCGCGTCGACGTGGGCAAGCAGGTCTTCTACGCCCTGGACGAGGAAGAAAAGCGCTCGATCCTGGACAAGATCGAACGCGAGAAGATCAAGGGCGCGGTCAACGTCACCCGCTTCAAGGGCCTGGGCGAAATGAACCCGCCGCAGCTGCGCGAATCGACCATCCACCCCGATACGCGCCGCCTGGTGCAGCTGACGGTGGATGATGGCGAACAGACCCGTTCGCTGATGGACATGCTGCTGGCCAAGAAGCGTGCATCTGATCGCAAGGGCTGGCTGGAGAGCAAGGGCGACCTGGCTTCGCTGGAAGCCTGATCTCCGCGCGGGGTCGGATCCCTTTCCGCAGGAAAGGGCTCTGACCCCGATGTTGGTCGTGCCGGGTTACCGGGGTCAGAGCCGTTTTCCCGCGGAAAACGGATCCGACCCCAGGCTGCCCCCTCATCTGCGTGGACCCTCGTATTGGCCAGCCACTCGCTGCTGTTCCCGGGATTGCCGCTGCACAGCGCGCGCCTGGTCCTGAGCCCGATCCGCCGCGATGATGCGGCCGCCCTGTTCGCCCTGCAGTCCGACCCGGACGTGATGCGCTTCTGGAACCATCCGGCGTGGACGCGGCCGACCGAGGCCCGCGCGCAGATCGACGACGACCTCGCCGCGCACACCACCGGCACCCAGCTCAAGCTGGCGGTGCGCGAATCACTGGACGGCCCGCTGCTGGGCATCTGCGTGGTGTTCGCCCTGGACCGCGACGCAGCCCGCGCCGAGATCGGCTACCTGCTGGCCCCGGGCAAGCAGGGCCAGGGCTACATGCACGAGGCGCTGCAGCAGGTGGTTACCTATCTGTTCGACACCCTGGGCCTGCACCGGGTTGAAGCGGAGATCGACCCGCGCAACCGCCCGTCCGCGCACGTGCTCGACCGCCTCGGCTTCCACCTGGAAGGCGTGCTGCGCCAGCGCTGGCGCATCCAGGGGGAGCTGTCCGATTCGGCGGTGTACGGCCTGCTGGCCGACGACGGCGACCGCAGCGTCCTTCCCGCTTGACCGAATCTGGCTGCAACCGGCGATCCGCCGCGGCCATGCCTTTGGACACATCCGGCACGCGCGGCAGCGGCCTAGCATCAGGACCCTCTTCCGCTACCGTCCTGGTGCCATGAAGTCCCTGCTGCACATCGCCACGCTCTGCGTCGGCCTGCTCGTTGCCCCCGCCTGCGTCGTCACTGCGTCGGCCGCCGAATCCAAGCCCGATGCCAAGGAGGAGAAGACCGAGGCGCCCGCGTTGCCGGCCGATGCCTCCGTCCGCCAGAGCATCCGCCTGGCCGGCCGCACCCTCGACTACACCGCCACCGTCGGCACCCTGCCGGTGCGCGATGACAAGGGCAAGGTGATCGCCGATGTGGTGTTCACCGCCTACACCATGCCCGGCAAGGACCGGCCGGTGACCTTCGCGCTCAACGGCGGCCCGGGCGCATCGTCGGTCTACCTCAACATGGGCGCGATCGGGCCCAAGGTGGTCACCTTCGGTTCCGAAGGCGACAGCGCCTCGGCACCGGCCACCCTGCACGACAACCCGGGCACCTGGCTGGACTTCACCGACCTGGTGTTCATCGACCCGGTCGGCACCGGCTTCAGCCGCGCACGCATCGGCGATGACGAGGCGAAGAAGCAGCTGTACAACCCCAGCGCCGACATCGAGTACCTGTCGCGCTCGATCTACGACTGGCTGCTGCGCAACCAGCGCATGGGCGCGCGCAAGTACCTGACCGGCGAAAGCTACGGCGGCTACCGCGGCCCGCGCATCACCCACTACCTGCAGACGCGCCTGGGCGTGGCGATGAACGGCCTGGTGCTGGTGTCGCCGTACCTGAGCCCGACCCTCGAAGACAACGCCGACGTCTCGCCGATGGCGTGGATGCAGACGCTGCCGTCGATCGCGGCGGCGCACCTGGAGCGCCAGGGCAAGCTGACCGATGCGGCGATGCGCGAAGTGGTCGAATACACCCGTGGCGACTACGCCACCGCGCTGATGAAGGGCCGCAGCGATCCGCAGGCGACCGAGGCGATGCTGCGCCGGGTGACCGAGCTGACCGGGCTTGACCCGCAGTTCGTGCGCCGCGCCGGTGGCCGCCTGGAAACCCAGGCCTACCTGCGCGAGGTGTTCCGCGACAAGGGCACGCTGGGCAGCCGCTACGATTCCAACGTGACCGCGTTCGATCCGTTCCCGAACGATCCGGAACAGCGTGCCAATGATCCGCTGCTGGACAGCATCATCGCGCCGACGACCACGGCGATGGTCGACTTCGTCACCCGCGTGGTCGGCTGGAAGGTCGATGCGCGCTACCAGGCGCTGAACTACGACGTGAACCGGCTGTGGGACCGCGGTGGCGAGCTGCGCCAGGGGGCGGTGACCCAGCTGCGCCAGGCGGTGGCGATCGACCCGCACCTGCAGGTGCTGATCGTGCATGGCTGGAACGACCTGTCGTGCCCGTTCATGGGCTCGATCCTGACGGTGGACCAGATGCCGACGATGGGCAGCAACCCGGACCGGGTGCAGGTGCGCAGCTATCCGGGTGGGCATATGTTCTACAGCCGGGTGGACAGCCAGGCCGCGTTCCGGAATGACGTGAAGGCGCTGTTCCAGCGCAACTGATTTGTGGTGGTGGCCGGGCCTGCGGCCCGGCACCCGCTGGATCAACTGCCGCTGCCACTGCAGAAGCCGGGGTTCCGTGGGTTGGCGGGGTGGGTCCGGTTGCGGGGGACGCCGTAAACCCATCCATGGGGGCTTGGTCGCGGCATCCATGCCG
>NZ_JACVTV010000043.1:0-30698 GCF_016624625.1 Stenotrophomonas sp. S41
CGTGTATCTCCTCATGAACGCGCCGTGGCGCGCTTCAGCCACGATCCTTCAATTGCAACCGGCATCATGCCGGCTGCACGTCACCCTGCCCTTGTCGTCATAGCCGAACCAGCTGAAGCGACGACCGTCTTCCGGGGTCACGCCAGTCAGGTACCAAGGGAAACGGGCGTCTTCATAGTGATAGGTCCGCGACAGCCCATCAGCGTGGGTGACGCTGACAAGCTGCCCGTGCGCACCGTAGGTGTACTGCGCATAGGGCACCCCACTGATCGTCATCGCCGCGATCTTCTCGTCTGTGGCATCTGCGTATGCCAACTCAAGCGTCCGGCCCGTGGAGTGCCTGATCTCCTTCAGCCGGCCCGCACCATCGTAGACATAGGCCAGTGTCGTACCGTCTTCGAATTCACGCCGCTGGAGCAGCCCCATTCGATTGAAGCGCAGGAGTTCACCGCGCCTGCTGACAGTCCAGCCATCATTGATGCGGTCCGCACGATCACCACTTCCGTCTGTCGCCAGGTAATAGTTGGTCTTCTGCTGGAAGGCGACGTGGCTGCCGTCTTCATCGATGAGGCCAACCACCGCTGGAACGTACGAAGTGACCAGGCCGTTGGCGATGCGGATGTTGTGGGAGTGGGTCCAGTTGGACCCGAAGCCGCCGCCGGCCACCGCCGACTTCGAATGGTAGTGCCGCATCAGCTGGATCCAGGGCAGGTCGAGTTCTGGTTCGTGCTGCACTTTCTCCCCCGTTGCGGCGTTGCAGGGGTTGCCTTTCATGGCCAGGCACTGCCTGGGCGACTGTCGGGTGGTGTAGGACATGAGCGATCGGTAGGTCGCCTCGGTATTGCCGTACAACAGACAGCCCCCCGCCTCTTCATCCCATTTCAGATCGCCCACATTCGGACAGGCCACTGTTCTGGAGCGCGTGGCATACGATGGGGTGGGGGTGGTGCAGCCGCCTCTCACCGTGACATAAGAGAGGGTGACCCCCTTCGTCCAGAGGCCGCTGCTGCTGTTTTCCGGATCCTTTCCAACGCCCTTCTGACTGACCCATTCCGGCGCTGGCACGCTGACCGGGCAGAGCGAGGCAGTGCCCGAACGCATGCTGGCCAGCAGCGCTTCCTCGGAGGTAAAGGTGTTTCCTCCGTAGGAATAGCTCCAATCACCCTTGTTGAGCGGCGTCGGCCTCACGCCGTAGTAGGTCACCAGATCGTCCCGGGTCATGGCGTGCCCCCGCACGCCCCACTTCACCGGCTCGGCGGCAAAGCCAATTCGCTTGCCCATCGCCTCAATGGCAGCCTGCGCGTCGCGCTCGCTCCGGTATTCCAGCGGGGCTGGCGTGCCGATCCTGTACCAGGTGTGGGTGACTTCCTGTGCCGACGCCCCGCCCGCGCACACGGCGGATAGCGCAAGAGCAACCCACCCGGCGCCCTGCCGGGCCCATGAATGTTCCTTCATTGGCATTCCTCGTCCTTGAGCGCGCCGCGCGCGCAGATCTCACAGCCCGAAGCGGGCGATTGCATCCGAAAGCGAAAGAAAACCAGATGATTCGGGCGGGAGCAAGGAACCAGCCGCACATTCTGCGGTTATTGGAGAAAAACCAGGCCTCCTGGGAGGTCGACGCGTTGCAGCGGCGTTATCGCTGACGCAAGAAGGTGCTGAAAGCGTCTTTCGCGCTCGTTGAGGCTGGCACGGTTGCTGCTGCCACGCGGACGGCGGTCGAGCGAGCTCGACGCTACGAGAGCAGGTGATCTGTCGAGCATGGTCGACGCTACGCCGCGATCACAAGGCCAGGGTGAGGGGGCACCCGCCGCGCTCCCGACACGCCTGCAGCGCGCATTCCCCCGCCGCTTCTGCATCATCCAGCGCGGTCAGGTCGAAGGTCTGCTTGTCCTCGCCCAGCACGTACATCACCGGGTAATCCCACACGTCGTCGCGGCGGATGCCGGTCACGAACAACCGCCCCTGCCCCTGCGGCCCGCCCAGGGCCACGGTGAGGGCGACATCGCGCCGGCCGTCGTAAGCCGTCTGCATGCTGCCCAGCGGCATCGCCTCGGCACGCAGCGGCTCACCGAGCACCTGCACCAGTTCGATGCTGCAGGCGGCGCGGCGCATCGCTTCGCGCATCGGCGGGCTTTCGTGTGCGGCCTCGCTCCAGCGCAGCACGCTCCAGGCGATCATGCCGCACAGCGCGCCCAGGAACAGCACCACCGACAGCGGCATGGCCCAGCGCCAGTGACGGCGCCACCAGCCAGGGCTGGCAGCGCGGTGGCCGGGAATCGGCGGTGGCAGATGCATCGGCGGGCTCCTTCCCGTGGGTCTGTCAGGGCTTCAGGCAGCGGTCCAGGAAGGCCTCGGCGACGCGGTAGCGGTGCAGTGCATCGGCACCGGACAGGCCGTGCTTGGCGCCGGGGTAGGTCATCAGTTCAAACGGCTGGCCACGCTTCTGCAGCGCGCTCATCAGGCTGGTCGAATTGGTGAACAGCACGTTGTCGTCGGCCATGCCGTGGATCAGCAGCAGCGGCGAGCGCAGGCCCTCGATGTGGGTGAGCACGCGCGCTTCGCGGTAGCCGGCTTCATTGCGCTTGGGCAGGTCCATGTAGCGTTCGGTGTAGTGGCTGTCGTACAGGCCCCAGTCGGTGACCGGTGCGCCGGCCACGCCGCAGGCATAGCTGTCCGACGCCTTGGCCAGCAGCATCAGGGTCATGTAGCCGCCGTTGGACCAGCCCTGCACGCCGATGCGCGCCGGGTCCACCCACGGCTGCTGCTTCAACCAAGCCACGCCACGCAGCTGATCGGCCACTTCCACCGTGCCCTGCTTGCCGTAGAGCGCGCCGCCGAAATCACGGCCACGGCGCGGGGTGCCGCGGTTGTCCAGCGAGAACACCACGTAGCCCTGCTGGGCCAAGTACTGGTTGAACAGGTGATCGCCACGGCCGGGCCAGCTGTCGGTGACGGTCTGGCTGGCCGGGCCGCCATACACGTACACGGCCACCGGGTAGCGCTTGGACGGGTCGAAGCCTGCAGGCTTGATGAGGCTGTAGTTCAGCGGGGTCTTGCCGTCGGCGGCAGTGAGCGTGCCGAACTCGATCGGGCGCTGCGCATCGCGGTAACGCGCATACGGATGCTTGGGATCGGCCAGGTCGTTCTCGAGCAGGGTGGCGATCTTCTCGCCGTTGGCACGGAACAGTTCGATCTGCGGCGGCGTGGTGCTGTTGGACCAGGTGTCTACGTAGACGCTGGCGTTGCGCGCGAAGCTGGCGGTGTGCATGCCCGGCGCCTGGGACAGGCGCTGCGGCTGGCCACCCTGCAGCGACACGGCGTAGATCTGGCTTTCGCGCGCCGAATCGATGCCGGCACGGAAGTAGGCCTTGCCGGCCTTTTCGTCGACGGCCAGCAGCTCATCCACCGACCAGTCACCGTGGGTCAGCGCAGTGGTCTTACCCTGGGCATCGATGCGGTACAGATGCTGGAAACCGGTGCGCTCGGACGACCACAGCACGCTGCCATCGTCGAGGAAGCGCAGGCTGTTGTGCAGCGGCACCCAGGTCGGGCTGGTCTCGTGCGCCAGCATGCGCGTGCCGTTGGCGGCCAGGTCCACTTCCACCAGGTCCAGCAGCTTCTGGTCGCGCGACTGGCGCTGGTAGGTGACGCGCTTGGCATCGCGCCAGTCGACGCGGGCCAGGTAGATGTCCTGTTCCTTGCCGAGGTCGATCCAGCGCGGCGTGGCGGCGGCGGCCGGCGCGATCACGCCCAGCTGCACGCGCACGTTGGCATCGCCGGCAGCCGGGTAGCGCTGTTCGACCACATCGGTGCGGTCGGCATAGACCTCGTAGCGCTTCTGCACCGGCACCGGCGCTTCGTCGATACGGGCGAAGGCAATGGCCGAATCATCCGGCGCCCACCAGTAGCCGGTGTGGCGGTCCATTTCCTCATCGGCGACAAACTCGGCCACGCCGTTGCCGATGGTCGCGCTGCCGTCGGTGGTCAGCTGCAGCTGCTTGCCGCTGGCCAGGTCGATCACCCACAGGTTGCGGCCGCGGATGAAGCTGACGAAGCCGCCCTTGGGCGACAGCTTGGCATCGGTGGCGAAGCCTTCGCCGTGGGTGAGCTGGCGCACGGCCGCTGCGCCCTGCTGCTTCAGGTCGTACAGGTACAGCTCGCCGCCCAGCGGGAACAGCAGGCGCTGCGCGTCCGGCGACCACTGGTAATCGACGATGCCGGTCATCGCGGCGATGCGCTGGCGCTCGCGGCGGGCCTTTTCTTCATCGCTGAGGGTTTCGGTGCCGGGCAGCACCACCTTCGAATCGACCAGCAGGCGGGTCTGGCCGCTGCCGATGTCGTAGCTCCACAGGTCCAGCTGGTTGCGGTCGCTGTCCTTGCCGCGCAGGAAGGTGACGCGCGAGCCGTCCGGGGCCACCTTGGGCTTCATCAGGGTCGGGCCGGACAGCGGCAGCGGGCCGGTGATGGCTTCCAGGGTGAGTTTTTCAGCGTGGGCGGCAGTGGTGGTGGCGAGCATGAGGGCGAGCGAGGCGAACAGATGGCGCATGGAAGGTCCCGGCAAACGGCAGGTCCGACACGCGCCAGGCGCGCAGCGGTCGTACCCCCATCCTAACCAAGCCGGTCTGCGAAGGCAGCATGACCTTCTGCCCATGGCGCCGTGCCGACCAACGGTCGGCACCTACCGTCGCCGGGGTCAGAGCCCTTTGCGTGGCAAAGGGATCCGACCCCCGGCTGGTCGGCATCCACCACCAGTAGATCCACACCATGCGTGGATGATGCCGCCCCTGGGCTGGTCAGCGCTGGCCGAACAGGAGCTTGCGCTCTTCCTCGCTCATCGGCTTGCCGGCGTTGGGGTTCACCTGCTTGCTCAGGGCGTAGGCGCGCTGGGTGGCCGGGCGCGCGGCGATGGCGTCGTGCCAGCGCTTCAGGTTCGGGAAGGCGGCGAAATCGACCGGAATCTTGTCGTAAGCGCCAATCCACGGGTAGCTGGCCATGTCGGCGATGGTGTATTCATCACCCGCCAGGAAGGCGTGATCGGCCAGGCGCTTGTCCATCACCCCGTGCAGGCGGCGCACTTCGTTGTCATAGCGCTCGACAGCATAGGGAATCTTTTCTGGAGCATAGACATTAAAGTGGCCCATCTGGCCGCTCATCGGGCCCAGCCCGGCCATCTGCCAGAACAGCCATTCCAGGGTGGTGACGCGGCCGCGCGCGTCGCTGGGCAGGAACTGGCCGGTCTTCTCGGCCAGGTACAGCAGGATCGCGCCGGATTCGAACACGCTCTGCGGGGCGCCGCCATCGGCCGGGGCATGGTCGACGATGGCCGGCATCTTGTTGTTGGGCGAAATGGCCAGGAATTCCGGCTTGAACTGGTCACCCGAGCCGATGTTGACCGGGTGGATGCGGTATTCCAGGCCGGCTTCCTCCAGCAGCAGGGTGACTTTGTGGCCGTTGGGGGTGGGCCAGTAATACAGGTCGATCATGGCGTCGGCTCGGGGTTCGGAAGGAACCTGAAGTCTAGTGCGTGAGTTGGCTTGGCACCGTCATGGTGGCCCGGTAACCTCGCCTCTCCCTCGAAACGCAGCATCCCCCGCATGAGTGCAAACCGCCTGCCGCCCTCCCCGCTGTCCAACCTGATCTTCGCCTCGCGCTGGCTGCAGCTGCCGCTGTACCTGGGCCTGATCGTGGCGCAGTGCGTCTATGTGTTCCTGTTCGGCAAGGAACTGTGGCACCTGATTTCGCATTCGGCCTCGATGGGCGAGCAGCAGATCATGCTGATCGTGCTGGGCCTGATCGACGTGGTGATGATCTCCAACCTGCTGGTGATGGTGATCGTGGGTGGTTACGAGACCTTCGTGTCGCGCCTGCGCCTGGAAGGCCACCCGGACCAGCCGGAATGGCTGAGCCACGTCAACGCCAGCGTGCTGAAGGTGAAGCTGGCGATGGCGATCATCGGCATCTCCTCGATCCACCTGCTGAAGACGTTCATCGGCACCGGCGCGCTGGGCGGCATTCCGCTGTGCCCGCCGGAGCGCATGGCCACCGCTGCCGCCAACATCGGCGAGCAGACCTGCGCCACCCTCACCGCCGATGGCGTGCTGTGGCAGACCATCATCCACTGCGTGTTCATCCTGTCGGCGATCGGCATCGCCTGGACCGACAAGCTGATGTCCGGCGGCCACGACAAGGCCGACAGCCACGGCAAGACCGCTGAGCATTGACCTGACGAGGCGATGGCGACACCTGATGTCGTCATCGCCTCTGGCCCGCCCTTGTACGCAAGGGTCGGCGGGATGCTAGATTGCACCCTCGCCGTTGCCGGCGGCGGCGTCGGGAAACGCCAGCCGCCACGCCCGGACCCCGGTCCCGGCCAGGCAGATACACGGCTTACGTAACGTCGTCTTCTAAAGGGGAGCAGGATGTCGCACGTCACAACGATCGCTGCCGCGCGCCGGTGGATGCCGGTTGCCCTGGCATTGGCACTGGCTGCCTGTTCGGGCAAGGAAGAAACACCGGCACCGGCCGCCGAAGGCGCTGCCGCACCCGCAACCACCCCGGCCGCACCGGCCGTGGCGGCCAAGGTGCAGTCGATGGGCACCGAACAGCTGCGCGATTCGGCCAGCCGTGCCCTGGCCGAGAACCGCATGTACGCGCCGGCCGGCGACAACGCCATCGAGTACTACCTCGCCCTGCGCGACAAGACGCCGGACGACGCCTCGGTGAAGAGCGCGCTGACCGACCTGCTGCCCTACACCCTGATTGCCGCCGAGCAGCACCTGGGCCGCGAGGACTTCGCCGAAGCCCAGCGCCTGGTGGCCCTGATCGAGAAGGTCGACCCGTCCGCGCCGGCCCTGCCGCGCCTGAAGGAAGGCCTGACCAGGAGCGTGCAGGTGGCCGCCAAGCGCACCGAGGACGAAACTGCCAAGGTCAAGAAGGACGCCGAGGACCGCGCCAAGCAGCTGGTTGAACAGCAGCGCCTGGCCGAGCAGCGCGCCAAGGAAGCCGACGCGGCCAAGCAGATTGCCGCCCAGCAGGACGCGGCCCGCCGCGACAGCGAGCGCCAGGACGCCGAACGCCAGGCCGCCGCGCGTCGCGATGCCGAACAGAAGCAGCAGCAGGCCGCGGCCCAGCAGGCCAGTGCCGCGCGCGCCGCCGCTGCGACCGCCGCGCCAACCCTGCGCCCGGTCAGCACCCCGGCCCCGCGTTACCCGGCCGAGGCCCTGCGCTCGGGCACCTCGGGCGAAGTGCTGATGGAAATCACCGTCGGTACCGACGGCTCGGTGACCAACGCCCGCGTGCTGCGTGCGACGCCGTCGCGCGTCTTCGACCGCGAAGCGCTGAATGCCGTGAAGCGCTGGCGCTTCGAACCGGTTGGTGCCCCGGTCACCACCCGCCGCACCCTGGTGTTCGCACCGGGCGGCTGATCAGGCCTCCGGTAGCGCCGGGCCATGCCCGGCGAGACACCCTCAAAAGGCCCGGAGCGATCCGGGCCTTGTCTGTTTCAGCGCTCGCCGTCGATCAGCTGCTGCAGCGCCGGATCACGCGCCGTCAGCACCTGGAAGAGGCCGAGCGCGTGCAATGCCGGCATCAAGCTGCGCAGATCGGTCTCGGCGGCAGCACGTGTGGCATCGCTGCCTGTCGGATCCTGCCAGTCGCGCACGCTGGCGAGGAAGGCGCCGACGCTGCCCTTGCGCACGGTCAGCCCGTTCACCTGCACGTCGTCCTGCTGGTCGGGAAGGATGTCCTGCGGTTTCATGGGAAGTGCTCCCTGGGGATGGACGCCCAGTGTCAGGCTTGCGGCGCGGCCGTTCTGCCGTATAACTGCCAATTGATATGGCAGACCAGCCAAACCCGACGCCCTTGATCGAACCCGCACTGGCTGACGCTGGCAGCGGGCACTGCCTGCTGGGCGCGCAGCTGGCAATGACAGGACCACGCCGCACCGCGCGGCACCGGCACGCACGCGGACAGTTGCTGGGTGCACATCACGGCCTGCTGCGCATTGAAGTGGGTAACCATCATTGGCTGTTGCCTGCCGGCCACGTCGCCTGGGTGCCGCCTGATCTGCCGCACGCACTCGCCAGCATCGGTGCCTTCGATGGTTGGAGCCTGTACTTCAGCACTGCGGCCTGCATCGCATTGCCAGCTGCGCCACGTGTATTCCAGCCCAGTGTGCTGTTGCAGGCGGCTGTACCGCGCGCCCTGCAGTGGCCGCTTGGCGCTCTGGGAGACGCGCAGCTGAGGCTGGCGGGCGTGATTGCCGACGAGATTGGCAGCAGCACGCCTCTGCCGCTTGCGCTGCCGCAACCGCTCGACCGTCGCTTGCGGCGCATTGCCGCCGCGCTGGCGCGCGCACCGCATGACAACCGTAGGGTTGAAGACTGGGCCCTTGCCAGTGCGCTGTCCGGCCGCAGCCTGGCCCGCCATTGGCTGGCCGAAACAGGCATGACGCTGGGCCAGTGGCGGCAGCGCCTTCGGGTGCTTCTGGCGCTGCCGCGTCTGCTGGCAGGGGAAACGGTCATCGAGGTCGCGTTGTCGATGGGCTATGACACGCCCAGTGCGTTCATTGCCGTGTTCAAGCGCGAGATGGGGGTGACGCCGGCGCGGTATGGCGTGCGGTGAAGCCCGTCATGGCGGATCGGAAAACAACGAGGCCCGGCATGACCGGGCCTCGCTGCACATCCGCCGGGCGTGGCCCGGCGCTACCGGTTGCTATCAGCCGGAGATGGCCAGGCGTTCCTGGTGGTAGCGGCGCACGGCGGCGAACCACAGGATCGCGGCGAGGCCGAGGCTGGCGCCCAGGTAGATCGCCCAGATGGTCGGGGTGATCACTTCGTGGCGGATCACCTTCAGCAGCATCTGGTTCTGCGACAGGAACGGCACGGCGTACTGCCACAGCTGGCTCTTCACCGGGTAGGCCATCAGCGCATAGCCCGGCAGCATCGGCAGCAGCACCAGCCAGGTCATGTGGCTCTGTGCCTCCTTCATACTCTTGGCCGCGGCCGACAGGTAGGTCAGCAGCGAGGTGCCGATCAGCAGCATCGGCAGCATCACCAGCAGCATCTGCACCATCGAGAGGATGTTCATGTTGAGCTGCCGGCCGACGTTGCCCGAGGCGAACTGGGCGCTGACCTTGAACGCGACCAGTGTCAGCAGCAGCGACACGAACCCGACCACGCAGGCGGCGCCGATCTTGCCGCTGACGATCGCGCTGCGCGAGCCGGGCGTGGCCAGCAACGGCTCCAGCGATTGCCGCTCACGTTCGCCGGCGGTGGTGTCCATCACCAGGTACGCGCCGCCGATGAACGAGGTCAGGGTCAACAGCACCGGCAGCAGCATCGACAGCATCATGCCGCGCTTGGCTTCGGTACTGGCCATGTCCTGGGTGGCCATGTCCAGCGGTCGTGCGACCTGCGCATCGACGCCACGGGCCATCAGGCGCAGGGCCCCCACCTGCCCGTTGTAGGTGGACAGCGCCGCCTGCAGGCGCGCCGTGGGCACCTCGGCGGCACGCCGCGTGCTGTCACGGATCACCTCCACCAGCGCCGGCCTGCCGTCGGCCCAATCCTTGCCGAAATCGGCGCTGATGCGCAGCGCCACGTCGATGTCCTGGGCGCGGATCGCCTCGGCCAGGTCATCCGGCGCCGCGGTGGTGTTCAGGCCCTGCGCGGCGAGGAAGCGGACCAGGTTCGGTGCGTGCTCGGCACCGATGGTGGGGATGTCCAGCGGCTGTTCGATCTGCGTGCGGAAGCGGCTTTCCGACAGCTTGCCCATGCCCAGGATCAGCAGCGGGTACAGCAGCGGGCCGAACAGCAGGGTCAGCGCCAGGGTGCGGCGGTCACGCGAGAGGTCGCGCAGTTCCTTGCGCATCACCGTCATCAGGGTCGACATCATGCTCATGCGTGCAGGCCCTCTTCACTGCCGATCAGTTTCACGAACGCATCTTCCAGATTGGTTTCGCCGGCCTGCGCGCGCAGTTCGTCGGCACTGCCTGCGGCCATCACGGTGCCCTTGGCGATGATGACGATGTGGTCACACAGCGCACCCACCTCCTGCATGATGTGGCTGGACAGGATCACGCAGCGGCCTTCTTCGCGCAGCCCCAGCAGGAACCGGCGCAACGCGCGGGTGGTCATCACGTCGAGGCCGTTGGTGGGCTCATCGAGGATGACGTTGCGCGGGTCGTGCACCAGCGCGCGGGCGATGGCGGTCTTGGTGCGCTGGCCCTGCGAGAAGCCATCGGTCTGGCGGTCGAGGATGTCGGCCATGTCCAGCGCGTGCGACAGCACTTCGATGCGTTCGCGGATGCGCTGCGCCGACAGGCCGTGCAGTTCGCCGAAGTAGGTGATGTTCTCGCGCGCGGTCAGGCGCTTGTAGACGCCGCGCGCATCGGGGAGCACGCCCAGGTGGCGGCGCACCTCGATCGGATCGCGGGCGGCATCGATGCCATCGACGGTGATGCTGCCCTGGTCGGGCGTCATCAGCGTGTACAGCATGCGCATGGTGGTGGTCTTGCCGGCGCCGTTGGGGCCGAGCAGTCCGGTGATCTGGCCATCGGCGGCGCGGAAGCCGACGTTGGCCACCGCCTGGACGCGACCGGTGCGGGTGTCGAAGGCCTTGTGCAGGTTGTCGGCGACGATCATGGGGTCCATCCGTTGAACGAGGTGAACGCCGGCACGTGGCTCAGCGTGTCCAGGCAGCTGGCGTCGAGCGCCTTGGCATCGTTGGCATCGATGAACTGGCCCAGCAGGCGCGGCATGCAGCCGGCGGTGAGGGTGCCGTGGCCCTGGCCGCGGGCGACCAGCGCGCGGCCGTTGGGCAGGCCCTTGAGCACCTGTTCGGCATAGCGCGGCGGAGTCACCGGATCCACTTCACCGGACAGCAGCAGCACCGGCAGGTCGCTTTTCAGCGGTGCGGTGAGCGTGGCCGCAGCCGGCTGGTGCGGCCACACCGGGCAGGCGGCGAAGAACGCACGCGCCGCTTCCGGGCCGAACAGATCATCGTCGCTGGTGGCCGGTGCCTGGTAACGCGGTGCATCCTCGCTGCAGATGACCGACCACTGCATGCCACGGTTGATCTGGAAATCCATGGTGCGGGTCGCGCCGCGTGCCAGCGAAGCCAGCGGCGCGTAGCGGCCCTGTGCGGCTTCGTCCAGCACCAGCGGCAGCAGCGAGGAATACTCGGGCACGTAGGAGAAGGCGAAGGCCAGGCCAACCACGCTGTCCGGGGTCAGCACGTCCTGGCGCGGCGCGTTGGTGCCCGGGTCGCGGTAACCAACGGTGACCGGTGCGCGGCGCAGGGTGTCGACCACGCTGCGCAGCTGGGTGCGGGTATCGACCGGAAAGCGCTTGCTGCACGCGGCATCCTTGCGGCACTGCGCGGACTGCAGGGTGATGGCGTTGTCGAAGGTGTTGGCGAACTCGCCGCCGACCACCAGGTCGTTGGGCACGACGCCGTCGATGACCAGGCTGCGCGTGTGCTGTGGGTAGGCGATCGCATAACGCTGGGCCACGCGGGTACCGTAGGAGCCGCCGACCAGGTTCAGCTTGTCCGCGCCCAGCGCCTGGCGCACCGCGTCCAGATCGGCGATGGCCTCGGCGGTGGTGTAGAAGCGTGCGTCGGCGCGGTCCTTCAGCGAATCCGCGCAGCGCTGCGCGTAGTCACGCAGCAATGCCTCGCTCGGCGCCGCGTCCTCGTCCATCTGCAGCGCCTTGCCGTCCGCGCCCAGGCAGCTGAGCGGGTTGGAACCGCCGGTGCCACGCTGGTCGATCAGGAACACGTCGCGCTGCTTGCGCACCTGGCGCAGGGCCGTATCGACGATGACCGCCACTTCGCTGGCCGCCTGGCCGGGGCCGCCGGCGAGGAAGAACACAGGGTCAGGCTGGCCGTTGCCGCTGTCATCCGATTCAAGCCAGGCAATGCGCAGGTCGATCCTGCGGCCCTCGGGATGAGCGCGGTCTTCGGGCACCTGCAGCGTGCCGCACTGGGCTTCGACGTTGGCGCTGGCTCCGACGGTGGTCAGCGTGCACGGACGGAACTCGATCGCCCCGTAGCGCTGGCTCGGCGTGTCGTTGCCGTCGGCGGCACCGGGAGCGGTTGCACTGCAGCCGGCAAGCATCGCGCCGGCAAACAGCATGCTGGCCGATCGCCTGGCCAGTCGGAAATGGTGTTTTTGCATCGTGCTTGATTCCCCTGGAGGACGTTCCTGTCGACCACGACGCAGCGCCGCGGCAGATGTGACCCACTTTCGAACAAACTTACACGGCCCCGGCGCTGGCGGCGATGGGCAATCGCGCTAGGCCGTTTCGGCAGCCGACACCAGGCGGTCGCGGCCTTCGGCCTTGGCCCGGTACAGCGCGGCATCGGCGCGGGCGATCAGCCCGGCCAGATCGCTATGGCCGTCATCCATGGCCAGACCGATGCTGGCGGTGACCGCCACCGGGCCGGTACCCAGCGGCGCCGGCCGTTGCTGCAGTGCATGACGGATGACCGTGGCCAGCCGCTCCGCTTCGCTGGCGCCGCCGGGCAGCAGCAGCAGGAATTCCTCGCCGCCATAGCGACTGAGCAAGTGCACGTGGCTGCGTGCGCAGTGCTCCAGCACGCCGGTGAAATGCTGCAGCACCTGGTCCCCGGCCAGATGCCCCCAGCGGTCATTGATGGCCTTGAAGTGATCCACGTCCAGCAGCAGCACCGCCAGCGGTCGCTGCAGGCGACGCACCTGCTGCAGCTGGTCGGCCCCGTCTGCCAGCACCGCGCTGCGGTTGAGCAGGCCGGTGAGGCCATCGGTACGGGCGGCGCGGCGCAGGTCCACCAGCAGGCGTTCAAGCAGCAGCAGGACCAGCGCGAAGCAGCGCGCCAGCTCCAGCATTATCCCGGCCAGGTAGGTGAGGAACATCGGCGAGCCCGCACGCATGATGTCCCCGCCCGCATCGGCATCGGCGGGCAGGAACAGGCGCACGACGTAGACCGCCGCTTCGGCGAGGAACACCGCCGCCGCCAGCCGGCAGCTGATGCGCTGTGCCGGCGGTGCATGGCGCAGCAGCAGGGCGGAGATCCAGGTGTTGATGATGATCGCGAACACGCTGAACACGTGCAGGCGCACGTCCAGGCTGGGCCAGGGCACCAGGAACAGGAAGATGCCGGCCATGAAGGCCGCGACCAGGCCCAGCGCGCGCCACAGCGGCATCGTCTGGCCCAGGTGCAGGGCCATGCCGCGCAGCATCAGTACGCTCGAGGCCGCCAGTGCCGCATTTCCGCCGAGGATGGCCGGTACCTGCGGCAGCCAGGGGCGCAGCCCCATCAGGATAACGCCCAGGGTCAGCAGCCACAGGCTGGCCGTCCACAGGCGCAGCACCGGCTGCCCGCGCAGCACCACCAGCAGCAGCGAAAAGCCTGTTGCGATGCCGATGCACAGCAGCAAGCCAAGTACACCGATGGTGGGAAGATCCAGGGACATGCGGTCCGTGCGTGCCAGGCAATGCCTGCATCCTAGCGCGTTCTGGCGAAACCGCTGTTGCAGGGGCGGCAGCGCACATGCCTGCAGCAGGCGGACTTTGCGGCGCACTTCGCATGAAAACGGTTAACACGTTCGCATTCGTGCACTTTTAGGAATGGTTGCATGGTAGTGGCTGCAACCGGTGTGGAGACTGCCCGCTCTTCCACACGTCCAGGGACGCACCCCATGCAGACACGCCTCCTGCTCGCCGTTGCCGCGACGCTGTCCGCAGGGCTCTTCCTGCCCGGCAGCGCGCAGGCGCACGGCACGTTGTCCAAACCGATGAGCCGCATCTACGCCTGTTACCAGGGCAATCCGCAGAATCCGACCAACCCCGCCTGCGCCGCCGCCAAGGCCGTGGGGGGGGCGCAGCCATTCTACGACTGGGCCGGCGTCAACCAGGCCCACGCCAACGGCAACCACCAGGCAGTCGTGCCCGATGGCCAGCTGTGCAGCGGCGGCAACAGCAAGTACCGCGGCCTGGACCTGGACCGCAGCGACTGGACGACGTCGCCGATCCGCGCCGATGCCAACGGTCGCTATACCTTCGAATTCCTGGGATCGGCGCCGCATGCCACCCGCGAGTGGAAGTTCTATGTCACCCGCGATGGCTGGAAGGCCAGCGACGGCCTGCGCTGGTCGGACCTGGAAGCGTTCTGCACGCTGGGCAACGTGCCGCTGTCCGAAGGTGGCGTGTACAAGCTGGACTGCCCGCTGCCCAAGCGCAGTGGCCAGCACGTGATCTACAACACCTGGCAGCGTTCGGATTCGGATGAAGCGTTCTACACCTGTGCCGACGTGCGCTTCGAAGGCGGTGACGTGACCCCGCCGCCGCAGTGGCAGGATGCCGGTGCGGTGACCGCACGCGGCGCGCTGGAGGTGGGTACCACGGTCTCGCTGCGCGTGTTCAACGCGGCCGGCAACGATGTGGAGCAGGTGGACGTGGTGCTGGCCAGCGGCCAGACCGCGCCCACGCAGTGGCCGCTGGTGCTGGCGCGCAAGGTCAACGCCAGCGCTGCGCAGGCGCGCGTGGGCATCCTGCGCGATGGCGTGATCACGCCGGTGGCCTCGGCCACGGAGAACCGTGTGTACCTGCGTCCGGGGCATCGCTTCCAGCTGGATACCAAGGTGCCGGATCCGGTGGATCCGGTGGATCCGCCCGGCGGCGACTACGACCATGTGTACCCGGCGGGCATCGGCAGCTATGTGCCGGGGCAGACCGTGGTGAAGGGCAGCGACGGCAAGCTGTATGCCTGCCGCCCGTTCCCGGAAGGCGCGTGGTGCAACATCAACGCCGAACCGTACCGCCCCGGCGTGGGCTCGGCCTGGCGCGATGCCTGGATTCCGTACTGAACCTTGATTGAGCGCGCTGCCGCCGAAGGCAGCGCGTACGCGCCGGCCGTCGCCGCTGCGATGGCCGGCTGCCCAGACACGAAGGAACACACCACATGAATTTTCTGAAATGGGACCTTGGCAATCTGAGAGCAGGCGATGTCCTGCGGATCACGCTGACCAGGGCGGCCAACGTCCGTCTCATGACCCCAAGCAACTTTTCCAGTTTCCAGAGAGGGAGTCGCCACCACTACCATGGCGGCCTGGTGAAGACGTCCCCGTTCCATATGACCATTCCATCGGGCGGCACCTGGCACCTGGTGGTGGACATGGCAGGCCTTGCCGGCACTACGGAGGCCTCGGTCGAGGTTGTGCCCCGACCGCTGCCGCCGGCCGTCTAGCCGGCCTACTTGCTGCTGACGTACTTCTCGCGGCGGATCTGCGGGTTGCCCAGCCCGGCGTCCTTCAGCGCCTCGGCGCAGGCATCGACCATGTCCGGGTTGCCGCACAGGTAGGCGATGTCGGTGGCCGGGTCCGGGCTGAAGCCGGCCAGGGCCTGCTGCACGTAGCCGTGGTGCACGTCGGGGTGCGGGTCGGCCGGCAGTTCGCGCGACAGGCACGGCACATAACGGAAGTTCGGGTGCTTTTCGGCGAAGCTGTAGAAATCTTCGCTGTACAGCAGCTCGCCCGGGCTGCGCGCGCCCTGCAGCAGGACCACCTGCACGCCGCGCTCGGCCATGGCCGTTTCCAGCAGCGGCAGCATCGACCGGTACGGGGTGACACCGGTACCGGTGGCGATCAGCAGGTAGCGGGCATTGTGGTCGCCGGGGTTCAGGCAGAAGCGGCCGTACGGGCCGGACGCACTGACCTGGCCGCCGAGGTCCAGCGCCTCGAACAGGGCCGTGGCGGCGCCGCCGGGCACGAAGCTGACGGCGATATCCACCGCCTCGCCCGGGCCCAGTGCGTGGTCATGGATGGTCGCCAGCGAGTAGCTGCGCTTGGTTTCGGTGCCATCGGCGTAGCTGAAATGGACCTGGATGAACTGGCCGGGCTGGAAATCCAGCGGCTGGCCGTCATCACGCACGAACTGGTAGTGGCCGACAGTGGGCGCCAGCATGCGGCGGCCGACCAGCTTGATGGGGAATTGGACAGGCACGACTTTTCGGGACAGTGTGTAGCCGGGGCAAGCCCTCGGGGTCTTCTATAATAGCCCCTCCCCGCCCCTCTCCAGCGCCAGCCCATGGGCGCGAAGGCTTCGAGCTTGGCTTCCCTGAACGATACGGCGCCCGCCCTGCGCGTGCGCGACCTGCGCAAGACCTATGACAACGGCACCCAGGCCCTGAAAGGGGTTTCCCTGGAGGTCGCCCCGGGCGATTTCTTCGCCCTGCTCGGCCCCAACGGCGCCGGCAAGTCCACCCTGATCGGCATCATCAGCTCCCTGGTCAACCTCAGCGAGGGCCAGGTGGAAGTGTTCGGCAGCGACCTGGTGCGCAACCGCAGCGCCACCATGCGCCTGATCGGCCTGGTGCCGCAGGAAATCAACTTCAACCTGTTCGAGAAGCCCTTCGACATCCTGGTCAACTACGCCGGTTTCTATGGCGTGGCCCGCGAGGAAGCGGAGAAGCGCGCCGAAGAGGAACTGAAGCGCGCGCACCTGTGGGAAAAGGCACAGGTGATGAGCCGCACCCTGTCCGGTGGCATGAAGCGCCGCCTGATGATCGCCCGCGCGATGATGACCCGCCCGCGCCTGCTGATCCTCGACGAGCCGACCGCCGGCGTGGACATCGAGATCCGCCGCGACATGTGGCGGGTGCTGAAGGAGATCAATGCCGCCGGCACCACGATCATCCTCACCACCCACTACCTGGAAGAGGCCGAGTACCTGTGCCGCAACCTGGCCATCATCAACCACGGCCAGATCGTCACCCAGGGCCCGATGCGTTCCCTGCTGGCCAAGCTCGATGTGGAAGGCTTCCTGCTGGACATCGACGGTGACCTGCCCGCGCAGCTGCCGGTGATCGAGGGCGCGACCCTCACCGCGCCGGACGCGCACACGCTGGACATCGACATGCCGCGCGCCATGGATCTCAACCGCGTGTTCGCCACGCTGAACGAGTCCGGCATCCGCGTGCGTTCGATGCGTACCAAGAGCAACCGCCTGGAGGAACTGTTCGTGCGCCTCACCGGCAACCAGGAGACCTCCGCATGAGCGGCACCCCGAATACGCCCGCTGCGCCGATCACCGACGCACAGCGCAACCGCATCGCCCTGATGACCATCGTGCGCCGCGAAGTGGCGCGCATCCTGCGCATCTGGGGCCAGACCCTGGTGCCGCCGGCGATCACCATGACCCTGTACTTCCTCATCTTCGGCGGCCTGATCGGCTCGCGCGTGGGTGACATGGGCGGTTACAGCTACATGCAGTTCATCGTGCCGGGCCTGGTGATGATGAGCGTGATCCAGAACAGCTACGGCAACATCAGTTCCTCGTTCTTCGGTGCCAAGTTCGGACGCCACGTGGAAGAGCTGCTGGTGAGCCCGATGCCGAACTGGGTGATCCTGTGGGGCTATGTGGCCGGTGCGGTGCTGCGCGGCCTGATGGTCGGCGTGATCGTGCTGATCATCGCCATGTTCTTCACTCCGGTGCGCATCCCGCACCCGCTGGTGACGTTGAGCACGGTGATCCTGGGCGCGACGATCTTCTCGCTGGCCGGCTTCATCAACGCGGTGTACGCCAAGAAGTTCGATGACGTGGCGATCGTGCCGACCTTCATCCTGACCCCGCTGACCTACCTGGGCGGCGTGTTCTATTCGGTGAAGCTGCTGCCGGGCTGGGCCGAGGCGGCCACGCACGCCAACCCGATCTTCTACATGGTCAATGCGTTCCGCTACGGCCTGCTGGGCAGCAGCGACGTGCCGGTGTGGGTGGCCTATGCGCTGATGCTCGGCTTCGTGGTGGTGCTGACGGCGCTGGCGCTGTGGCTGCTGCGCCGTGGCGTGGGCATGCGCAGCTGAGGGTTGCCTGCAGGGCCTGCGGCCCTGCATCCGCTGCAAGCCGGAGCAACGTCAACGTCAACAGCTGGGTATCCGTGGGTTGGCGGGGTGGGTCCGGTTGAGGGGGACGCCGTAAACCCATCCATGGGGGCTTGGTCGCGGCATCCATGCCGCTCACACCCCCTCAACCGGACCCACCCCGCCTTCGACAGTTGGCCGGTGGCCAGTAGATCCACGCCATGCGTGGATGGCGTAACGGTAGAGCCGGGCTAATGCCCGGCTCTTTTTTTGCCTGCGATCTCCGGCACAATCGCTGGAAGACTTCCCCCAGAAAACGGTGAACGTGCAATGCGCATCCTGATTCTCGGCGCCGGTGGTACCGGCGGTTACTTCGGCGGCCGCCTCGCGCAGGCCGGCGTGGACGTGACCTTCCTGGTCCGCCCGGCCCGCGCCAGCCAGCTGGACCGCGATGGTCTGGTCATCCGCAGTCCCGTAGGCGATGCCAGCTTCCCGGTGCAGCACGTCACTGCCGACGCCCTGCCCGCGCTTGCCGCGCAGCAGCCCTTCGACCTGGTCATCCTCAGCTGCAAGGCCTACGACCTGGACAGCTCGATCGATGCGATCGCACCGGCGGTGGGCGCCCACACCAGCGTGCTGCCCATCCTCAACGGCCTGCACCACTACGGCGCCCTGGATGCACGCTTCGGCCGCGAGGCCGTGCTCGGCGGCCTGTGCTTCATCAGCGCCACCAAGGCGCCCGATGGCGCGGTGCTGCACCTGGGCAAGCCGGCCAAGCTGACCTTCGGCGAGCGCGACGGTGGTGCGATCTCCGACCGCGTGCGCGCTTTCGCCGCCGCGTGTGCACAGGCCAACCTGGACCATCTGGCCAGCGAGCGGATCGGCCAGGAACAGTGGGTCAAGTACACCTTCCTCACCGCCTTGGCGGCCGCCACCTGCCTGCTGCGCGCGGACATCGGTACGATCGTCGCCACCGATGATGGCGAGGCCATCGTGCGCGGCCTGTACGACGAGTGCCTGGCCGTGGCCGAGGCAGCCGGTGAGCCGGTGCCGCAGGCCGCGCAGGATACCGCGCGCGGCACCCTGACCCAGGTCGGTTCTGCACTGAAAGCCTCGATGCTGCGCGATCTGGAAGCCGGCCAGCAGGTGGAAGCGGCGCACATCGTCGGTGACATGCTGGTGCGCGCACGCAAGGCCGAGCAGGAAGCACTGCTGCTGCAGGTCGCCTACAGCAGCCTGCAGGCCTACCAGGCGCAGCGCGGCGCGTGATGTCGGCGCCCGCGCCACTGCCGTCGCCGGTGCTGATCCTCGGCATGGGCTGGAGTGGGCGCGTGCTCGCCGCGCAGCTGCAGGCGCGTGGCGTACAGGTGTCGGGCACGGTGCGCGATCCGTCGTCGACAGTCGACGATGGACTGCAGCGGCACCGCCTGCATGCCGATGCCGCGCCGTCAGCGGCGTTGCTGGAGGCCATCGCACAGGCGCAGGCGGTGCTGTGCAGCGTGCCGCCGGATGCGCAGGGTGATCCTGCACTGCGCCAGCTGCTGCCTGTGCTGCAGGTCAGTAAGGCGCTGCGCTGGGTGGGGTACCTATCCTCGACTTCGGTCTATGCGGATCGCGGCGGTGGCTGGGTGGACGAGAACAGCGAGGCCGATGCCAGCGAAGCCGCTGGCGTGCAGCGCCGCCTGGCCGAAACGCAGTGGCAGGCACTGGCCGATGCACGCGGCATCGCCTCGGCGGTGTTCCGTCTGCCGGGGCTGTATGGCCCTGGCCGCAATGCGCTGCTGCAGTTGGCCGAGCGCCGCGCGCGCCATGTCGTACGGCCCGGGCTGGTGTTCAACCGGCTGCATGTGGAGGATCTGGCGGCCGTGGTCATCGCGGCGATGCAGCGACCCACGCGGGATGGACTGTACCTGCCTGCCGATGACGAGCCCGCGCCACCGCAGGATGTGCTGGCCTATGCCGCGCAGCGGGGTGGATTCCCGCTGCCAGCGGCAGTGGCCTGGGATGACCCGGCGGTGAGCGCAACGCTGCGGCGCTTCTACGCCAGCAACAAGCGCATCGACAGCCGCGGCACGCGTGAGGCGTTGGCGTGGGCGCCGAAGTTTGCGACGTATCGGGAAGGGCTGGAGGAGCTGGCCGCTGCGCGCGGCGCCTGATCCGCACCGCTGCGCTCGCCGGGCATGGCCCGGCGCTACCGCCCTGCGTGCACCGCTCTTGTAGAGCCGAGCCCATGCTCGGCTTGCGGCAGCCGAGCATGGGCTCGGCTCTACAGGATCAACCTGCGTCGGGCAGGCGGAAGAACGTGCGCGTGGCAGCCGTGGCATTGGCCGCGGTCACCGCTACGTCTTCGCCACGGTCGCGGGCTAGTTCCTCGACGATGTGCGAGAGGAACATCGGTTCGTTGCGGCGATCCTTCGGCATCGGCTTCAGCGTACGCGGCAGCAGGTACGGCGCGTCGGTCTCGATCATCAGGCGGTTGGCCGGGATGTTCTTCACCAGTTCGCGCAGGTGCGCGCCACGGCGCTCGTCGCACAGCCAGCCGGTGATGCCGATGTACCAGTCCTGGTCCAGGTAATCGAACAGCTCGTCACGTTCGCCGGTGAAGCAATGCACCACCGCCGGGCCGAGGCGGCCTTCGAAGTTCTTCATCTGCGCCATGAAATCGGCATGCGCATCGCGCTGGTGCAGGAACAGCGGCTTGCCATTGTCCGCGGCCAGCTGCAGCTGGCGCTCGAACGCGCGGTGCTGCGCCGGGCGCGGCGAGAAATCACGGAAGTAATCCAGCCCGCACTCGCCCACCGCCACCACTTCCGGGTGCGCATGCAGTGCGCGCATTTCGGCGTCGCACTCCTCGGTGTATTCCACCGCGTGGTGCGGGTGCACGCCGGCGGTGGCGTACAGGAAACCGGGGTGCTGCTGGGCCAGCTGCACGGCCAGCGGGGAGTGCTCGCGGCTGGCGCCGGTGATGACCATCTGCACCACGCCGGCCTGCCGTGCACGGTCCAGGACGGCATCGCGGTCGCGGTCGAAGGAGTCGTGGGTCAGGTTGGCGCCGATATCGATCAGGTGCATGGTCATCGCGGGGGAAAAGTGCCCGCGCATTGTACCCGCGCCGGCCATGGCCCCTTATCCTTTGCACATGAACGCCCCGCTCTTCCCGATTTCCCCGCTGCTGCCGCAGATCCAGCAGCACCTGGCCGCGCAGCCGCGGCTGGTGCTGGAAGCGCCGCCCGGCGCCGGCAAGACCACCCAGGTGCCGCTGGCCCTGCTCGATGCGCCGTGGCTGCAGGACCGGAAGATCATCCTGCTGGAACCGCGCCGTGTGGCCGCACGCAGCGCCGCGTTGTTCATGGCGCGGCAGCTGGGCGAAGAGGTGGGCGGCACCGTCGGCTACCGCATCCGCTTCGAGAACAAGATCTCGGCGCGCACCCGCATTGAAGTGGTCACCGAGGGCATTCTGACCCGCATGCTGCAGGATGACCCGATGCTGGAAACGGTCGGCGCGATCCTGTTCGATGAATTCCACGAGCGCCACCTCAGTGGCGACCTCGGCCTGGCCCTGGCGCTGGACGTGCAGGCGCAGCTGCGCGACGACCTGCGGCTGGTGGTGATGTCGGCCACGCTGGATGGCGAGCGGCTTGCCCGCTTCCTCGATGCGCCGCGGCTGAGCAGCGAGGGCCGCAGCTATCCGGTGGCGGTCAGCCATTTCCCGGCACGTCGCGATGAGGCACTGGAGCTGCAGGTGCGCCGCGCGGTGCAGCAGGCCCTGGCCGAGCATCCCGGCGACCTGCTGGTGTTCCTGCCCGGCCAGCGCGAGATCGCCCGCGTCCAGGCCGGTCTGCAGGAATCGCTGGACGGCAGCGTCGAGGTGCTGGCGCTGCACGGCGAGCTGCCGGTGGAACAGCAGGCACGCGTGCTGCAGGTTGCCAGCGATGGCCGCCGCCGCGTGGTGCTGGCCACCAACGTGGCCGAATCTTCGGTGACCCTGCCCGGCGTGCGCGTGGTGATCGACAGCGGCCAGGCGCGCGAGCCGCGCTACGACCCCAACAGCGGCTTCACCCTGCTGGACGTGGTGGCCATCGCCCAGGCCTCGGCCGACCAGCGCGCCGGCCGTGCCGGACGCGTGGCCGAGGGCGTGGCGTGGCGGCTGTGGCCGCAGTCGCAGCGGCTGGAGCCGCAGCGCCGCGCCGAGATCGACCAGGTGGAACTGGCCGGGCTGGCGCTGGAACTGGCGGCCTGGGGCAGCAGCGACCTGCGTTTCCTCGATCCGCCGCCGTCCGGCCCGATGGCCGCCGCACGCGAACTGCTGCAGCGCCTGGGCGCACTGTCGGACACCGGCGCGATCACCGCACTCGGCCGCCGCGTACTGGCGCTGGGCACGCACCCGCGCATGGCGGCGATGCTGCTGGCCGCGCCCGATGCGCGCGCACAGGCGCTGGCCGCCGATCTGGCCGCGCTGCTGGAAGCACGCGATCCGCTGCGCCAGGGCGGCGATGCGCTGGCCGCACGCTGGCGTGCGCTGGCGGCATTCCGCAACGGTCGTGCGCCGTCCGATGCCAACCGCAGCGGCCTGGCCGCCATCGATGCGGCCGCCAAGCAGTGGCGCCGACGCCTGCGCTGCGAGGCGACGCCGCCCAGCAGCATCGAAGCGCATGAGCTGGGTGATCTGCTCGCCCACGCCTTTCCCGACCGCATCGGTTTCCAGCACCCCAGCGATCCGCTGCGCTACCTGCTGGCCAACGGCCGCAGCGCGCGCCTGCATGAACTGAGCGACCTGCGCGGCGAGCCGTGGCTGGTGGTCAGCGAGCTGCGCTATGAAGCACGTGATGCCCTGCTGCTGCGCGCCGCGCCCGTGGATGAAAACGCGTTGCGCGCGGCATGGCCGCAGCGCTTCGTCACCGAGGACACCGTGCGCTGGGACAGCGAGCGCCGCGCCCTGGTGGCCCTGCGCGAGACGCGCTTCGACCGCATCGTGCTGGACAGCCGCTCGGCCGGCCGCGTCGATCCGCAGCATGCCGCGCAGGCACTGACCGATGCGGTGGCCGAGCTCGGCCTGTCGGCGCTGCCGTGGACCGAGGGCCTGCGCCAATGGCAGGCGCGGGTGGAATCGCTGCGCCGCTGGATGCCCGAACTCGGCCTGCCCGACTGCAGCGACGCCGCCCTGCTGGCCACCCGCGCGCAGTGGCTGCAGCCGGCGTTCGCCGGCAAGACGCGGCTGGATGCCTTGGACGAGAGCAGCTTCGGTGAAGCGCTGAAGTCGCCGCTGGAATGGTCGCAGCGGCAGCTGGTGGAGCGCCATGCGCCGACCCGCATCACCGTGCCCTCGGGGCTGGAACGACCGATCAGCTATGCGCTGGACAGCGAGAGCGGTGAACCGCTGCCGCCGGTGCTGGCGGTGAAGCTGCAGGAACTGTTCGGCCTGGCCGACACCCCGCGCATCGCCGATGGCCGCGTACCGCTGACCCTGCACCTGCTGTCGCCGGGCGGCCGCCCACTGCAGGTCACCCAGGACCTGCGCAACTTCTGGGAAAACACCTATGCCGAGGTGAAGAAGGAGATGAAGGGCCGCTACCCGCGCCATCCGTGGCCGGACGACCCGTGGACGGCGACGGCGACGCACCGGGCCAAGCCGCGCGGCACCTGACGGCGGGGTCGGAGCCCTTTGCGTTGCAAAGGGATCCGACCCCGCCCTGCCTGATCCTGAATGGACCGGGTAAAGTCACCTCATCGACCGCCCTGACTGACATACCGTTTACAGGCAGCACGACACACTGGACTTCGACCCGAGGCAAAGGACCCCACGAATGAGCAAGCTGACCGTTATCACCGACCGCGCCCTGGAGCGCGCCCTGGAACTGGCGCACACCGCGGGTGATGGCCTGAAGAGCGCCGGCGGCAGCCTGCGCCATCTCGGCCCGCAGGCCAGTGACTGGATCAAGACCGGCGCCGCCGTGGGTGCGGTGAAGACCGGCGGCAAGGTCGCCACCAAGTTCGTGCGCCGCAACCCGGCCGTGGCCATCACCGCCGCTGCCGTGGGCGTGGGCCTGCTGGGCTACGCGCTGTACCGCAAGCAGCAGAAGAAGAAGGCCGCCAACGGCCAGGTGGTGAACGGGCAGGCCAAGCGCATCAACGCGCGTGACCGCCGCAACCACACCGTGGTGGATGAGCACAGCGACATCGGCAGCGATGCCTGAGGCCTGCCTGCGGGTCAGCGCCCTTCCTGCGGAAGGGGCCTGACCCCGATCCAGGGTCGGATTCCTTCCGCAGGAAGGGCTCCGACCCTTTTCGTTTCTGCAGTCCGGCTCAGCCGATCTGCCGCCACTGCCCCGGCTGCAGGTCATCCAGCCGGTATGGCCCCATCGACACGCGCACCAGGCGCAGCGTCGGCAGGTTCACCGCCGCGGTCATCCGCCGCACCTGGCGGTTGCGGCCTTCGCGGATCGTGATCGCCAGCCAGCTGTCCGGCACGGTCTTGCGGAAACGCACCGGTGGATCGCGCAGCCACAGCTCCGGCGCCGGATCGAGGCGCTCGATCTTCGCCGGTAACGTCGGCCCATCGTTCAGGACCACGCCGTCGCGCAGCTGCTGCAGCTGCTCATCGCTGGGCGTGCCTTCCACCTGCACCCAGTAGGTCTTGTCGGCCTTGTGCTTCGGGTCGGTCAGCTTGTGCGCCAGCGTGCCGTTGTCGGTCAGCAGCAGCAGGCCCTCGCTGTCATGGTCAAGCCGGCCGGCAGCGTACACGCGCGGCGGCAGGCCGAAGCCGGCCAGGGTCGGCCGCGGCGGCACGCTGCGGTCGGTGAACTGGCAGAGCACGTTGAAGGGCTTGTTGAAGGCGATCAGCATTGCGGAAACGGCAGGCGGCGGGGTGATGCATTGTCCCACGCCGCGCTGCGCGCTCGCCGGGCGGGGCCCGGCGTCATCGGTTTACGGCTTCACGAACCGCAGGGTCATGCGGTCGCTTTCGCCGATGGCCTGGTACTTGGCGTCGTCGGCCTTGTCGTGCTGGTTGGTCGGCGGCAGGGTCCAGACACCGTTCGGGTGGTCCTTGGTGTCACGCGGGTTGGCATTGACCTCGGTGCGCGCATCCAGCTTGAAGCCGGCGGCCTCGGCCATGGCGATCACCTGCTGCTGGCCGACATAGCCGGTGTCGTCGTCATCGGCGACGTCGGCCTTGGCGCGATGCTCGACCACGCCCAGCACGCCGCCCGGCTTCAGCACATTGAAGAAGCCCTGGAACATGCCCTGCGCCTGGCCGGCCTTGCGCCAGTTGTGCACGTTGCGGAAGGTCAGCACCACGTCGGCCGAATTGGCCGCGCCGAACACCGGCTTGGCCGGGTCGTAGCCGACCACGGCGGCCTTGTCGAACTGGGCCGGTGCGCCGGCAAACTTCTTTTCCAGGCCGTCGCGGCTGCGCTGCTGGTAATCGCGGCCACGGCCTTCGGGCACGGCGGCCGGATCGACCACGGCGGCGATGTAGTGGCCCTTGTCACGCAGCAGCGGCGCCAGGATTTCCGAGTACCAGCCGTTGCCGGGGGTGATCTCGATGACGGTCTTTTCCGGTGCGACCTTGAAGAAGGCCAACGACTGAGCCGGATGGCGGTAGTTGTCGCGTTTCACATTGGCGGGGTCGCGGGTCGATGCCTTCACCGCGGCATCGATGGCCGGCGAGACTTGGATCTTCGCCGGTGCCACCGTGGCCGGTGCAGCGAATGCGGGAACAGCAACGAGCAGGGCCGAGGCAAGCAGCAGGCGGCAGCTACGCAGGGACGAGGCAGCGATCATCGGGGCGATTCCAGCGGAAGATGCGGCGAGACTAGCAGCCGCCGCGTGCAAGGTGTTCACAAAACGTTAGCCACGCGCTCCGAGACGGAACACTGTTTTGTGTTCGACGCCGCAGCGCGGTCACACAGCGCGTTCTATGCTGCAGGACTACCCCCAAGGAGTCCGTGCCCATGACGGCAACCCGCGAACTGGGCCGTTCCGGCCTGCATGTACGTCCGCTCGCCTTCGGTGGCAACGTGTTTGGATGGAGCGCCGATGAGAAGGCCAGCTTCGCCCTGCTCGATGCCTTCGTCGATGCCGGCTTCAACCTGGTCGATACCGCCGATGTCTATTCGGCCTGGGTGCCGGGCAACGAAGGCGGCGAATCGGAAACGCTGATCGGCAAGTGGTTCGCGCGCAGTGGCAAGCGCGACAAGGTGGTGCTGGCGACCAAGGTGGCCAAGTGGGCAGAACGCCCCGGCCTGACCCCGGACAACATCAACGCTGCGGTGGAAGATTCGCTGCGCCGCCTGCAGACCGATGTCATCGATCTGTACCAGGCCCACGAGGACGATGAATCCACGCCGCTGGAGGCGACGCTGGCTGCGTTCGGCCGGCTGATCGAAGCGGGCAAGGTGCGCGCCATCGGTGCGTCCAACTACAGCGCCACGCGCCTGGCCGATGCGCTGAAGGTGTCCACCGATTACAAGCTGCCGCGCTATGAAACCCTGCAGCCGGAGTACAACCTGTACGACCGCGCCGGTTACGAGAAGGAACTGGAACCTCTGGTGCAGCGCGAACAGATCGGCGTGATCGGTTATTACGCACTGGCCAGTGGTTTCCTCAGCGGCAAATACCGCACCCCGGCCGATGCCAGCAAGAGCCCGGCGCGTGGCGAAAACGTGGTCAAGCGCTACCTGAACCCGCGTGGCCTGCGCATCCTGCAGGCGCTGGATGATGTGGCCAGCAAGCACAACGCCAGCGCCGCGCAGATCGCGCTGGCGTGGCAGATCGCACGGCCGTCGATCACCGCACCGATCGTCAGCGCCACCAGCGTCGAGCAGCTGCACGACCTGCTGGCGGCCGCCAACGTCGGCCTGAGCGTGCAGGACATCGCACAGCTGGACGCGGCCAGCGTCGAGGGTTGATCGCAGCATCCAGCCGGGGTCGGATCCCTTTCGCAGAAAGGGCTCCGACCCCAAGGGCGCCGACCAAGGTCGGCATCTACCAGATGCCGCTGCGCTCAACGCGGCACGCTGTCCTCACCCACCAGCGCGTGATGCACGCCGATGCCCGCGCGCACGCCTTCGGCCATCGCCAGGGTGATATTGCCGACCGTGGTCGCGTCGCCCGCGGCGTAGACGTTCGGCACCGAGGTCTGCTTCATCATGTCGACCTCGACCAGCACGCCCAACGGGCTTTCCACCAGCATGCAGCCCAGCTGCTGCACCAGCGGCGTGGCCATCTGCTGCATCGCCGGCACGAACAGCGCACGCTGGGCGATGCGCCGGCCATCGGCCAGTTCCACTTCCAGCCACGTCGGCTGTTCGCCCTGCACGCCCACCACCGGGGTGGTCTCGATCTGCACGCCGCGCTGCTGCATGGCGGCCTGCTCTTCATCGCTGATCGGCAAGCCCTGGCTGAAGAAGGTGACGTTGCCCCAGTCGGCAAACAGCGTCGCCTTGGCCGCCGACATCGGGTGGCCACCGAGCAGGCCGATGGCACCGCCGCCGACTTCGTAGCCATGGCAGTACGGGCAATGCAGCACGGTGCTGCCCCAGCGTTCGGCCAGGCCCGGCAACTCGGGCAGCTGGTCGGCGATGCCGGTGGCCAGCAGCAGCTTGCGCGCGGCCAGCACTTGGCCATCGGCAGTACGCACCTCCACGCCATCGGCAGTGGACTGCGCATGCACCACCTCGCCCTGCAGCCAGCGCACGGTGGGGTAATCCAGCAGCTGCTGGCGCGCGTTCTTCAGCAGCTCGGCGCCACTGACGCCGTCCTGGCCGAGCACGCCATGGGAATGGCTGGCGGCGCGATTGCGCGGCAGTCCGCTGTCGATGATGGTGACCGGACGGCGCGCGCGGGCCAGGATCAGGCCGGCGGCGATGCCGGCGTAACTGCCGCCGACGATGATGACATCAGGATTCATGGGGACCTTCCAGGGAACGGTGATGGGCAAGATGGCGGGCGAAGTCGGCGCCCAGCTGGTCCAGGGTGCTGGCCTGCAGGCGCGCTTCGAGCAGGCGCTGGGCCTCGCGCGCGCCGTCCTGCAGGGCCTGGTTGACCAGCTGCTGGATCGGGCAGCCACCGCCGTTGTCGCGCTGGCCGAACTGCACCAGCGGCGGCGCACCGACGGCCAGGTAGATGTCGTGCAGGCTGATCTGCGCCGCGTCGCGCGCCAGCTGGCTGCCGCCGCCGTGGCCGCGCGTGCTGCGCACCAGGCCGGCCTTGTGCATCTGCGCCAGCAGGCGGCGGATCACCACCGGGTGGGTCGGCAGGCAGGTGGCCAGTTGTTCGGAGGTGCGCGGGCCTTCCTGGCCGACCAGGTGGGCCATCACGTGCAGGGCGTCGGAGAGCGGGTCTGCGGATTTCATGTAACTACGATAGTTACATTTAAACCACCTGTCGAGGGTCCGCTTTCGTTCCATTTGGACACATCTGTCCTATCTCACGCGCCCTTCACATCATTGAACGCAACGGTAATGTGATCTGCTTCGCACTTCAGCGGACTCAAGCGCGGTCGATACCGCATCGCCCCCCTTCCAAGAGTCCGCTCCATGAACGCCTCCTCCCGTGCGCCGCGGCTGCAGTCGAAGCTGCTTGGTGCTGTGTCCGTTGGTCTGGCCATCGTCCTGCTGTGCGCCCTCGCCGGCCTGGCATCGGCGTGGCTGAAGCTGTCCACCGAAGTCCCCGCCGAGGTCGCCCACAGCCGCGATGCCGAGCGCCTGCAGCGCGAGTTCCGCGGGCAGGTGCAGGAATGGAAGAACGTGCTGCTGCGCGGCCACGACGAGGCGCTGCGCCAGCGCCACCTGCAGGCCTTCGATGACGAGGGGAAACTGGTGGAGACGCTGGCCACGGGCCTGGCCACCAGCCCCGATGCGCGCACCCGCGACATGGCGCAGGCGTTCAGCGCCCTGCACGCGCAGCTGCAGAAGGATTACCACGCCGCCCTGCAGGCGTTTGCCGAGGCCGGCTACGACCCGTCCGCCGGCGACAGCCTGGTGCGCGGCAAGGATCGACCAGTGGCCGCGGCGCTGGATGCGCTGGGCACGCACACCGCCGAGGTGGCCGAGGCCGCTGTAAGTGCGCGTTCGCAGCAGGCACGGCACACCCTGGTGGTGTGCGCGGTGCTGACCATCGCCGCAGCGGTGCTGCTGCTGGTCGGCCTCGGCTGGTGGTTGCGGCGTGCCGTGGTGCAGCCGGTGCTGGCAGTGAAAGCCGCCGCGCGCGCGGTGGCCGCCGGCGATCTGGACCATGTGGTGCAGGTACGCAGCCGCGATGAGATCGGCCGCCTGGCGCAGGCCATGCAGGCCGTGCAGGGCACCCTGCGCGACGTGCTCGCCGCACAGGCGGCGATGGCGCAGGCGCACGACGCCGGCACCATCAGCCACCGCATGCAGGCCAGCGCCTTCCCCGGCGCGTACGGGCGCATGGTGGCCGACACCAATGCACTGGTCGACGCGCACATCCAGGTGAAGATGCGTGCGATCTCGATCATGGGCCGCTACGCCGTGGGCGACCTCAGCCAGGACATGGAACGCCTGCCCGGCGAGAAGGCGGTGATCACCGAGGCGCTGGATGCGGTCAAGCACAATCTCGGCGCGATCAACGGCGAGATCCGCCGCCTGGCCGGTGCGGCCGCCGCCGGCGATTTCAGCCAGCGTGGCGACAGCGCGCGCTTCGAGCATGATTTCCGCGCGATGGTCGATGGCCTGAACCAGCTGATGCAGGGCACCGAGCAGAACCTGGGCGAGGTCTCGACGATGCTGCGTGCGATTGCCGATGGCCGCCTGGGTGCACGCATGCACGGCGATTTCCAGGGCGTGTTCGCGCGCATCGCCGGCGATGCCAACACCACGGCGGCGCAGCTGGCGACGATCGTCACCGACATCAAGCACACCTCGGGCAGCATCCATTCGGCCGCCGCTGAAATTGCTGCCGGCAACAACGACCTGTCGCGCCGTACCGAACAGCAGGCCGCGAATCTGGAAGAGACCGCCGCGTCGATGGAGGAACTGACCTCCACCGTGCGCCAGAACGCCGAGCACGCACGCCAGGCCAACCAGCTGGCGATCGGCGCGCACGGCGTGGCCTCGCAGGGCGGTGAAGTGGTCGGCCAGGTGGTGGCGACCATGGGCGCGATCGAGACGTCCTCGCGGCAGATCGCCGCGATCATCAGCGTCATCGATGGCATCGCCTTCCAGACCAATATCCTGGCCTTGAACGCGGCCGTGGAAGCAGCGCGGGCCGGCGAACAGGGCCGTGGTTTCGCCGTGGTCGCCAGCGAAGTGCGCACGCTGGCGCAGCGCTCGGCGGCGGCGGCCAAGGAGATCAAGACGCTGATCGAAGCGTCGGTGGAACAGGTCGGCCACGGCGCGGAGCGTGTGCGCCAGGCCGGTGACACCATGGCCGAGATCGTCGCCTCGGTGCAGCGGGTGACCGACATCATGGCCGAGATTTCCGCGGCCTCGCAGGAACAGAGCGCGGGCATTGAACAGGTCAGCCAGACCGTGATCCAGATGGATGGCACCACCCAGCAGAACGCCGCGCTGGTGGAAGAAGCGAGTGCCGCAGCGCGCAGCCTGGAACAGCAGGCCGACCGCTTGATCGAAGCGGTGGATGTGTTTGATCTGTCGAGTGCGGCGACGACCAAAGATGCCTTCGCGCGCGCGGCATGACGGTATTGCATTGGTAGCGCCCGACCGTTGGTCGGGCGACGACGCGAAGCGGCGCGCATCCGTGCGGACCAACGGTCCGCACCCACCAAGGGTCCGGTCACCCAGCAGCACCTCAGGTCGCGGGGGGGGGGGGGGGGGGGGGGGGGGGGGGGGGGGCGGGGGGCCCGGGGGGGCGGGGGGGGGGGGGGGGGGGGGTGGGG